>CACXFE010000121.1 GCA_902766855.1 Oscillospiraceae bacterium
GCCGTTGTTGCCTGCCACGCCCGGGATCGGCACAACGGAAGGGGATAATTGCCGATCCGTCTTTTCGATCTGTCGGTGCAGGATCGGAATCAGCCGCTCGGTCACATAAATAATCCCGTATCCGGCATTGATAAGGCGGGTGAATTGCGCGTCGGCTTCTTCGGCGCGGTCACACGGGTAAATATCCAATCCGATCGCGGCAAACCCTTTGATGCTTTCGGTATCGCCGAGTACTGCAATTTTAATCATACAAACCACGCAGCCTTTCCAGAGTTTCCGCCTGCGGCCTCCCGGTTTTCACGCCGGAATAAATGATCCGCAAGTCCTTGATCTCCGCTTTACGGGCAATCATATAGCCTATCAGCGGTTCGATCCCCATGGTGATGTATTTGCATTTTTTCGCGGTTTGCATCAAACGGTCATCACAAAAACGCTCAAAAGCATCGGCGGATTTTTTGTATTGTTCCGCCGCTTGCGCGCCGCCGACTTCCGTTGCTTTTTGCAGGAGTTCCATCAGGGCTTCCTCGCCGGAAAGCGCCGCTTCTTTCATGGCTTTTTTCGATACCACGCCGGTTTCGGTCAAAGTGGTTTCCAAAAAGGCGGCTGATTTGCCGGTTTTGGCGGCACGGATCGCGGCTTTTATATTGTTGAAGAATACCGTAACGGTGATCAATTCTTTCACGATCGCGTTTTTCGAATCGGCTGCCGCTTTCCGTTGCGCCGTCATACATCCCGCGTCAATGATACAGTCGCACAACTGGGAATCGCCCGTGCCGAGCAATACTTCATAGGCTTCCGCTGCGGGAATGCGCATGGCTTCCGGCAGGAGATCGAAGCGCTTTTCCGTGACGGCGCGCTCTATCACCTTGGCGTCGGTCAAGGCGGGAAGGATCAGCAGATCGCGGTAGTTTTGCCCGCAAATCACCGCCTTTAAAACGGCTTTATAGTTATGAAAATCGTTTTCCGCCAAAAAAGGAGCAAACGCGTTCATATCAGGGGCGTTATCGGAAATATAGCGCCACAGTTTTTCGGATTCTTCCCTTAAAAGACCGGGAACATCCTCTGCCTGATCACCGATTCCTTTTTCTTTCAGCAACCGGCAAAGCGCGTCTGTATCCTGCGCGGCGGTCAACTGCGCAAGATCGGTCTTTTTTAAAAGAGCGTTTTCTTTTGCTCGTAAATTTCCTATTGCGAAGCCATAGGATCTTACCGGCATAGTTTCACCTGCTTACTGATTGAAATAAGGTTTTGTTGACTTGATCCACCAGTTCTTCGCGCTTCTCGTGCAAGAGGGCTTTGAAAGAACCGTTGATCAAAATGTCTTGATATTTTAAAATAAATCCGCCGCCGGTTTCGGTTGCTTCGTCAGAAATCGTACATCCGATCGCCGCCAGTTTTTCGGCAAACGCGGTCTTGTCCCGTGTAAGGTCCCGCGCCGAAAGAAGCAATTCGCCCTTTCCTTCCAAACGGGTTTTCTGAATCAGCCCGAAGAGGAATTCAAAATAAGTGGCGTCATCATATCCATTGATGCTTTCCACCGTGTCCGCAAGGGCTTGGTCGATCAATTCCCGGCGGGTTTGAAGCGCCGCGTCCCGTTTGAGAAGGGCGGCGGCGGATTGCCCGGACGAACGAATCAAAGCAGCCTGTTTTTCAGCCTGTTCGATCAGAATCCCGGCTTCCTGTTCCGCTTTTTCGGCGGCTTCTTTACGGATTTTTTCCACCTGTTCTTCGGCTTGCGCAAGGATGTCGGCCGTTTTTTGCCCGGCATCTTCCGCAATCCCGGCGAGGATTTTTTCACTCGATGTCATCATCTGTCACCTTACAGCAAAATCACGGTCAGGAAAGAGATCAGGAACGCCAACAAGGCGTAAATTTCCACCAGTGTAATGGAAACCAGCGCCTTCGGGAAGGCCGATTCATCTTTCGCAAAGAGAGAAATGCCCGCAACGGCGGCTTTGCCCTGCGCAATGGCAGACATTAACCCGCCGATCGCAATGGGAAGGCAGGCGGCAAAGATCATCCAGCCGTTGAAAGTGGAAATATTTTGCAGACCGCCGAATACGCCGATCTTGGTCAATACGATAAAGGAAACGATGAAGCCGTAAAGCCCTTGCGTACCGGGAAGCAGTTCCAAAACCAGCATTTTACCGAATTTGGAAGAATCTTCCGCTAAAACGCCCATGCCGACTTCGCACGCCATACCAACGCCGCGCGCCGAACCGATTCCTGCAAAGATTGTTGCGATTGCGGCGCCGAACAGCGCCATAACTGTACCTAAACTCATTTTATTTTTCCTCCTTGATATTATCATCACTTAAACCGACATATTTTGATTTAAGCGAAAAGGTTTTGAATTTTCTGCCGCCGCCCTCGTAAAACTTCGAGAACAGTTCCACATATTGCAGGCGCAGGGTGTGAACATAAGCGCCCAACACATTCAATCCGAAATTGATCGCATGCCCCACAGGGAAAATGATCAACAACATGATGAATCCGCCAACCGTTCTGCCGCCCATGCCGGCTAACATATTGAAAACCGCGCTCATGGCGGAAGTGGTAAGTCCCAGCGCCATTAAGCGGGAAAAGGAAAGCAAATCGCTGACATAGCCCGTTACATCATAAAGGGAGGCAATCCCGGAAAAGAGGCGCATGATGGGGTTTTTCTTGTCGCGCCCCTGCGTTAAGACCAGCCCCACGGCGGAAGCAATCGCGATTACCGCGCCGATCGTGGTCAACGGTGCATAGAGCGCGAGGCCCGCGGCGAGCAGGGCAATCCCGGTCAGTGTGGTAATCCAAAGGCCCGCGTCGAAAAACGCCCCGGCTTTGTCCCCGTTTTTTAAACAGGTCACAAATTTGGCACACAACCCCGCAATGATTTCAATAAAGCCGAGCGCAATACTCAATATCAGCATGAAAACCGCGTCGCCGTTCATGGGATCGAGCAGGGCGGGCAACGCTATCCGGTGCCCGAAAAACCGCTCACTGATCACGGCGATGCTGTCCCCGAAGAAACTGCCGTAGATCAAGCCCCAGATGATGGTGGAGATCCCGCAGTAACGGAACAGGCGCATGCTTCGTTTCATAGAAGGGGAGGGCTTGCATTTCGCCAACACAAAGGTGGTGGCAAGCACCATTAAAAGCCCGTAGCCCGCATCGGAAAACATCATCCCGAAAAACAGGTAGTAGAAAAATCCGGTCAACGGGGTAGGGTCAATATCCGTCGGCCCCGGGAGAGAGTACATTTCCACCAGAGATTCCGCCGGGGAAGAGAAGAACCCGTTTTTCAGTTTAACGGGGGCTAACTCCTCGTTCGCGTCTTCCACCTCGATCACGACGGTGAAATGACTTTCCAGTACTTTTTTCAAATAAGGAAGATCCCGTGCCGCCACATATCCTTTGATCAAGGCGGTGTGAGCGGTTTCGCCGGTTTCCCCGATCGCTTTGAACCCCTCTGCCCGTGTGCGGCAGTAATCGGCCAATATTTCAATTTCGTGCCGACGCTCCGCAATGGATTCGATCGTTTTTAAACTGTCTTCGATCCGTTTCCGGTAATTCTCCGCACGCTGTTCTTTGGATGCGATCTTGTCTTTGGGCAGTTTCGAGGTATTTTGCGCCGGGCGGGCAAATCCCAGTTGCCGCAGAACATTTTCCGCTTGCCCGGTCATCCCGGCAGGGCAACAGGCAAACAGATAAGTGACATCCTTGCCGGTATTGACGATCTCGGCATACAGCGTCAGTTCCGGATCGATCGCCGCCACCTTTTCAAGCAGGGCTTCCAAGGTGTAAACGCCGGCTATCGTGCCGATAAACGCCCGCGTTTTCGCGGTACCCGCAAAGGAAAGCGGCACATCAAGCGGCAACCACGGCAGCATTTGCTCCCGTGTGAGATTCAGCCGCGCGATCTCGGCTTTCTGCTCGGCAATCAGGCGGTCGCACTCGATCACATCGTTTGCGGCGGCCAGCGCACTTTGCGTTTGCTCGCGTTTTAAATAAAATTCTTCCGCCGTTACGGCGCGTGGCCCTGAAAATAAACCGGCGAGCCCCTTCTTTTCGGGGAAACGCGCGTTCAGGATTTTCAGTGCCTGTTCCGCAACATCGGCATTGCGGATGTAAGCGTCCAGCCTTTGAGAGATATCGCCGTGGGAAAAACCTTCCGGTAAAGCGGCGGTTTCCTCATCTCCCGCCGCCGTGTCAATATCCATGACCGACATTTCCTGCAACCGCTTGATCAATAATCTCCGCTCGGAAAGAGGCGCGTAAATACTGACCAATTTGCATGGCAACTTTGCCAATACGATCACCACACTTCATTAAAAGTATACCATCATCAAGATAACAAACTTTCCGTTGCTTTTTTGATCGCCTCGGCTTTGTTTGCTTCGTAAAGACCGCGCAGGTCTTTGCTGATTTCATCAGCCTCGGCAAGGGCTTTCTGCCGCTCTGCCTCCGCATCCGCCGCGGCCGCTTTTAAAAGACGGTTTGCGGTTGCTTTGGCGTCTTCCAGGATTTTTTCCCGGGTGAGCGCGGCTTGCTTTTTGGCTTCGGCGGTTTTTTCCGCCGCTTGCGCTTCCGCTTGTGTCACGGCTTGCGCGGCATTTTTTTCCGCTGCCAAAATCTCATCGGCCATTTTTCTTGCCAAGTTGATCACCCCCCGTTCAGGTTATTACATCTATTTTACCTTGTTTTACCCGAAAAGGCAATAAATTCTTTATGAATTTATGAAAAATTTTTCAGACAAATCTTTTGAAATGCGCAAAAATACGCGGTTCTTTGTGATTCGTAAAAAAATTTTAAAAAAAGACTTCTTTTTTTGTTGTTTTTTTGGTATAATGGTGTTGTCGAATTTAAGGGGAAAAACGAGGGTGTTCATTTCTTATGATCGGATTTTATAATTACACGGTGATTTTAACATATGCAGGGCTTTTGTTTACGGTGCTTGGAATCTCGCAAGCCGTAAGCGGGTCTATGATTCCCTCCATCTTTTGTTTGGGGTTGGCTTTGGCGTGCGATATGCTTGACGGGCGGGTGGCCAAAACCAAAAAAGACCGCACACAAAGCGAGAAACTGTTCGGGATCCAGATCGATTCGCTTTGCGATTTGATCTCGTTCGGGGTTTTTCCCGCGATCTTATGCTATCAGATTGGCCTGCGCAGAACAAGCGGCTATGTGATTTTAGCCTATTATATCCTTTGTTGTGTGATCCGCCTTGCTTATTATAATGTGCGGGAAACCCAGCGCGAGCCGGATGAAAAGCCGGTTTATCACGGGTTGCCCGTGGTCGGGATGGCGGCGATCCTGCCGGCGATATTCCTGTTGCGGAATTGGACGGCGGACAGCGTTATGATTTGGATTTTACGGGCATTGCCGCTTACCTTCGGCACCTTGTATATTTTAGACTTTCAAATCAAAAAACTCAGTTTATGGAAACTGATTTGTTTCAGCCTCGTTTTTTGGATCCCGCTGGCGATCATTTGCGTTCACGGGGTGAGATAAGCGTCGTTGCGCGGTGAATAAAGGCGCGGTGAATGGAGTCGTTCTTTCTGCCGCTATGGAAGAACGGCCGGAAAGTTGCAAGGCGGCGGAACGGAGAAAAGATGGCTTGGCGTGACAGAAACGGTAATTTGATCCCGGGGGATGACGGCAATAACCGCATAACCCGGTTTTGTTATGGAACGCGGCTTGGCAGGGCGGTGGTTTCGATATTAGTGCGCCCGGGCGTGAGCAAGGCGGCGGGGCGATGGATGGATTCGCGTGTTTCCCGCTTGGCGATCCGCCCTTTTATCCGCAAACATGCGATCCCGATGGCGGAATATGAGGAGCGGGCGTTTTGCTCGTTCAATGATTTTTTTACCCGCCGTGTGCGGGAAGGCGCGCGCCCGGTGGATCGGGAGCCTACCCATCTGATCGCCCCGTGCGACAGTAAATGCAGTGTGTACCCGATTGGGGAGGACGCCCGCTTTTGCGTAAAACAAACCGCGTATACGCTGGCGGAACTGTTGGAGGATCCGGCGTTGGCGGCGCGGTTTACAGGTGGTGTTTTTTTGTTATTCCGGCTTACGGTCGGGGATTATCATCGCTACTGCTATATTGATAACGGTACCAAAGGCGAGAATATCCATATCCCGGGTGTATTTTATACGGTACAGCCCGCCGCGAACGATCAGTATCCTATTTATAAAAAGAACACCAGGGAGTATACTTTGCTTGAAAGCGAGAATTTCGGTACGGTACTGATGATGGAAGTGGGCGCCACGATGGTGGGGCGGATCGTGAATGAGCATGGCGCCGGCGCGGTGAAGCGCGGGCAGGAAAAAGGGCGGTTTGAATTCGGCGGTTCTACGGTGATCGTTTGCTTGCAAAAAGGTTGTGCCCGGATTGATGAAGATCTTCTCGCCAACACCCGTTCAGGGGATGAAACCGTGGTGAAATACGGGGAGAAAATCGGGATCGCCGATACGGTGTGATTAAAGAAAAAGAAAAAACAGGCTGTTTCGTCATTCGGCGAAACAGCCTGTTTCAGTTTGCCTGCACTCTCAAACGACCTGTTTGAGAGAGGTTTGTTTATTGCCGGAAACGCTTTAAGAAAACCGAAAGCGCTTTCGAGCAGGGGAAAGCGATCGCAAATCCGCAAAGAATTTCTACCAATCCGTTGATTCCTACAAACAATAAAACGAAAACAAGCGGATTAGCGGCGCCGACCGCTTCCACAAACCCTTGAATAAATTCGGTTTGATAGAAGCAAAGCACCAGCGTGCTCATAAAAAAGGCGGTGTTGCATACCGGGGCGGCGAGAGAGGCGGCCAACAACGGCAGGATATCCGAGCGAAACGCCTTTTTCATCGCCTTGCAGAGCAGACCGGGCAAAAATCCCGCCAGTACACGCGTTGGAACGCAGACTAAGAAGGTGAAGAACGGATTGATGGCAAGCAGTGCCGCGCCGAAGGGGCTGTAACCCAAGCATTGCAAGAAGGATACCACCCCGAAAACACCGCCGACAATCGCCCCGCCGGAAGGCCCGGCTAAAATTCCCGCCATGGCGACCGGCACCATGGAAAAGGTGATTTCCAACCCCAGTGTTTTAAGGGGCAGAAAAGACACGATCGCGGTGATCGCGGAGAGGATCGCAAGCAGGGCAAGCCGCTGCGTCCGCTCATGGTTGGACATGGTTTTTTCTTTTGACATACAAATCCCTCCGATACTGTCTCTGAAAAGAGTACAGTTCTGTATTTGCAAACCGCTGATGCGGTGGTTGCCTAATTGTTTTTTTCGTAAATCACGCGAAGCCCTTCCAAAACGAGATTTTCATTATAAATGATCGTATGGTTGCAATGGGCGATGATCTCTTTGGATAAGCCGCCGGTTGCCACAACGGTGGTGCGCATACCGAGATCCCGTTCGATCTTGTCGATCATGCCGTCCAGCATGGCGGCGGCACCGAAAACCAAACCGGATTGCATACATTCCACGGTGTTGGTACCGATGGCGGAGCGCGGCGCTTCGATCGAAATTGCAGGGAGTTGGGCGGTGTTTTCCGCCAATGCTTTCAGCGTCAGGCGTACCCCGGCAGCGATGGCACCGCCTAAAAACGAACCGTTTTCATCCAACACGCTGAGGGTCGTGGCAGTTCCCATATCAACCACGATGCAGGGCATTTCATACGCATCCAGCGCCCCGACCGCGCCTGCTACAAGATCCGCGCCTAACTGAGCCGGATTGTCAATCTTGATGTTCAGGCCGGTTTTAACGCCGGGGCCGAGCATCAGGGGCACGATATGGCACAATTTGGAAACAGCGGCGCTGACCGCGTTGCCGAGTGCCGGCACAACCGTGGAAATGATGCAGTCTTCAATTTCCCGGTGATCCTGCCCGTAGAGCGCTAAAATATCTTTGATTTCCACCGCATACTGATCCGCGGTTTTCCCGTTGATGGAAGCAAGCCGCGCGGTGAAAGCGAGGATATTGCCGTCATACATGCCGAGTGTAATATTGGTGTTGCCGATATCGATCGTCAAAAGCATAAAGCGCCCCTCCTTTGTATTACAGCCCTATTATAGCGGATGAATGCAAGAAAATCAATAAAAAGATTGACAAAAAAGAAAAAAATTGCTATAATACAAGTTGCTGATTTTAAATTACAGAAAAATCGGCTCCTTGCTCCGTGTAAATCGCGGGGCCGAATGTCCGGGAGGAGGTGAAAGTAAATGGCAAATAAGTATGAAGCCGCCATTGTTCTTTCCGTAGCGCAGGGTGACGATGTCACTGCCGCGTTGAAGGAAAAGTTCAATGACCTGATCGCAAAAAACGGCACGATCGAAAATGTTGACGATTGGGGCAAACGCCGCTTGGCTTACCTCATCAACGATGAGGCTGAGGGTTGCTATGTGTTCTTCACATTTGAAAGCGAACCGTCATTCCCCGCTGAGTTTGAGCGTATTGCCAAGATCACCGACGGGGTTCTCCGTGTTATGGTGACCAAAAAGTAAGAGGAGGTACAAAAATGTTCAATTTGGTAGTGCTTACCGGGCGCTTGACCGCTGACCCGGAATTAAAAACAACGCAGAGCGGAATTTCTGTTACCTCATTCTCGATTGCCGTAAACCGCCGGTATCGTTCCGGGGAAGAGCCGCAAACGGATTTTATCAACATTGTGGCTTGGCGCCAGTCGGCGGAATTTGTGGCAAAGTATTTCAAAAAAGGCAGTATGATCGGTATTGAAGGGTCTATCCAGACCAGGAAGTATACCGATAAAAACGGCAACAACAGAACAGCGTTCGAAGTGGTCGCCAATAATGTACAGTTTGTGGAGTCGAAACGCGACGCCGCCCCGCAGGAGCAGAATTTTTCTGAGCCTGCCGCTTCTTTCAGCAATGCGGGCGCCAATGATTTTTCGGATTTGGGCGAACTGTCGGATGACGATCTGCCGTTCTGATCACGAAAGCCGTTACATGATTTCGGATAGGAGGGTGTTTTATGGATAACGAGAAAAATGACAGAATGCACAGAAAAGCCCGTAAAAAGGTTTGTCATTTCTGTGTTGACCGTGTAGAAACGATCGATTATAAGGATGTAGCCCGTCTTCGTAAGTTCATTTCCGAGCGCGCGAAGATTTTACCCCGCCGTGCGACCGGCACTTGCGCCGCGCACCAGCGTGAACTGACAACGGCGATCAAGCGCGCGCGTCAGGTGGCTCTTCTTCCTTATGTGAACGATTGATCCATCGCCGGTATCCGCTCCACCGTTCGGTGGGGCGGTTTTTTATGCGAAGTGAGCAGGACACAGCGGAAAAACCGTTTATTTTCCTGTTGTTTTTTTAAGAAAAAAGCGTTATAATGATAGGAAGACCAAACAGGAGGAAAGCGCCCATGAATCAGAACGGTTCCGCGCGGGAATTATCGCTCGGAATTGATATCGGCTCTACCACGGCGAAGATCGTACTGCGCCGGGGAGAGGATGTTTTATATGAAAAATACGAACGCCATTTTTCGCAGGTGCGTGAAAAAGCGGTGGAACTTTTGCGCCAACTGCGCCCATATGCCGGGGAAGAACCGCTTGCGGCGGCAATTTCCGGTTCGGCGGGGTTAGGGCTTGCGCAAAACGCGGGGATCCCTTTCGTGCAGGAAGTTTTTGCCACGGGCGAAGTGGTCAAGTTGAAAGAACCGGATACTTCCTGCGTGATCGAACTCGGCGGGGAGGACGCCAAGATCATTTTTTTTGACGGCGGGATCGACGAACGCATGAATGGCACCTGCGCTGGCGGCACCGGCGCCTTTATTGACCAGATGGCTACGCTGTTGAATATCACGGTGGATGAATTGGATCAGTTAAGCCTGCAAGCGGGGCGCTTGTATCCGATCGCTTCGCGTTGCGGGGTATTTGCCAAAACCGATATTCAGCCCCTTTTGAACCAAGGCGCCCGCAAAGAAGATGTGGCGGCCAGTATTTATCAGGCCGTGGTCAATCAAACGATCGCGGGATTGGCGCAAGGGAAAAAAATCAAAGGCAAAGTGCTGTTTTTAGGCGGCCCGCTTTATTACTGCAAGGGCTTGCGAAAACGCTTTCAGGAAACCCTGCATTGCACGGAAGAAAACGCGGTATTTCCGGAATATGCCCGTTACGCGGTGGCGTTGGGGGCTTCTTACTATGCGGAAAAACAGCCGCAAACCTATACCTTAAACAGTTTGATAAAGGCGGTGGAGAACGCACCGGCGACGGTTTCCAAAGGCCGGTTACAGCCGCTTTTTGCCAATGAGGAGGAGTATCGGGCGTTTCGGGAACGCCACGCACAGGCCTCGGTAAAATACGAAGATCTTGCTTCATACGCCGGCCGGGCGTATTTGGGGATCGACTGCGGCTCTACCACCACCAAATTGGTACTCTTGTCGGAAAATGACGGGATCTTATATTCCTACTATGCCTCCAATCGGGGTAACCCGGTGGAAATAGTGAAAGAGCAACTCACCTGTTTATATGATTTGATGGGCGACCGCGTGACGATCGCCGGCTCGGCGGTGACCGGCTACGGGGAAGAACTGATCCGCCATGCGTTTTCGGTGGATTACGGGCTGGTGGAAACCATCGCGCATTACACGGCCGCCAAGTTTTTCGAGCCGGAGGTCGAGTTTATTCTCGATATCGGCGGGCAGGACATCAAGTGTTTCAAAATCCGCGGCGGTGCGATCGACAGTATTATGTTGAATGAGGCCTGTTCTTCCGGGTGCGGCTCTTTTCTGGAAACATTCGCCAACGCCATGGGGACCACGATCGAAGAATTTGCCGCCAAGGGATTGAAAGGGAAAAAGCCGGTCGATCTCGGCAGCCGCTGCACGGTGTTTATGAATTCTTCGGTCAAACAATCCCAAAAAGACGGCGCCACGGTGGAGGATATTTCCGCGGGGCTTTCGATCAGTGTGGTCAAGAACGCGCTGTATAAAGTGATTCGCGCTTCTTCGGCGGAAGAACTCGGTGAAAAAATCGTGGTGCAAGGCGGCACTTTTTATAACGATGCGGTTTTGCGGGCTTTTGAACGCGAGATCGGGCATTCGGTCATTCGCCCCGTGATCGCCGGATTGATGGGGGCTTATGGGGCGGCGCTTTACGCCAAACAGTGCGAGCAGTCTACCATCATCAGCCGTGAGGCGCTCCGTGTTTTTAAACATACTTCCAAATCTGCGGTTTGCAACGGCTGTACCAATCATTGCCGGTTGACCGTGAACACTTTTGGGGACGGAAAGCGTTTCATCTCGGGCAATCAATGCGAAAAAGGGCTTGGGATTACCGCGAAAACCGATCCGCTGCCTAATTTATATGCGTTCAAGCGGGATATGCTTACAAGCCTTCCCTGTGTGGAAGGGAAGCGTGGCACGGTAGGGCTGCCGCTTGCACTCGGAATGTATGAATTGCTTCCGCTTTGGCATGGGATTTTTACGCATCTTGGGTTTACCGTGAAAATTTCCCCGATGTCAAACCGCCGCATTTATGAAAAAGGGCAGTTTTCCATTCCTTCGGACACGGCGTGTTACCCGGCGAAAATTATGCACGGGCATATTGCCGCCCTGATCGAAGAAGGGGTAGACGCGATTTTCTATCCCTGCCTGACTTATAATATGGACGAAAAAATGACCGATAATCATTACAACTGCCCGGTGGTCGCCTATTATTCCGAGTTGCTCAAAGGCAATGTGGATGAATTGGAGCAGGTCAAGTTCCTGTATCCTTACCTGAATATCAACAGCAAACGCGAATTGACCAAAGAATTGCACGCGTATCTTTCCCGCTTTTATGAAGGGATCGCCAAGTCAGAGGTGAAAGCGGCGGTCGATCACGGAATGGCGGCCTATGTGCGATATATGAACGCGGTGCGCGAAGAGGGCAGGCGGGCGCTGGAATTTGCCCGCAAAGAGCATCGCCGGGTGATGATTTTAGCGGGGAGACCGTATCATATTGACGCGGAAATCGGGCATGGAATTGATAAACTGGCCAATTCGCTTGGTTTTGTTGTGGTGAGTGAGGACAGTGTTTTCCGTTTGGCGGAGCCGTTTACTGTCAAAGTGCTGAATCAATGGACCTATCATGCGCGGCTGTACCGTGCCGCCCGCTATGCGGCGGAACATGCTGATACGGAATTGGTGCAGTTGGTTTCTTTCGGGTGCGGGGTCGATGCGATCACGACGGATGAAGTGCGCGCCATTTTAGAGGAAAGCGGCAAATATTATACCCAAATCAAGATTGATGAAATCACCAATCTCGGTGCGGTCAAGATTCGGCTGCGCAGTTTGATCGGCGCGTTGGAAGAAAGGAAAGAAAACAGTGGAAGAGCGTAAATATATTCCTTTTACCGAGGAAATGCGGCGGGAGTATACCATTTTGGTGCCGAATATGCTGCCGCGCCACTTTAAGTTGTTTATCAAGATTTTCGAGCATTACGGATACCGTATGGAATTATTGGAAACCACCGGGCAGAAAATCATTGAAACCGGCTTAAAATATGTACATAACGATACTTGTTATCCTGCTATTTTGGTGATCGGGCAGTTTATCAACGCGCTTCAAAGCGGAAAATATGATCCCGCGAAAACCGCGTTGATCTTATTCCAAACAGGGGGCGGCTGCCGGGCTTCCAATTATATTTTTCTGCTTCGAAAGGCATTGGAACGCGCCGGATACGGGGACATCCCGGTAATCTCGCTGAATCTTTCCGGGTTGGAAAAACACCCCGGTTTTACTTTGACTGTCCCGATTTTACACCGTTTGTTTTACGCCATGATTTACGGGGATTTGCTTCTTTCTCTTGCCAATCAGTGCAAGCCCTATGAAATCGAAGCGGGTGCGACCGAGCGGCTGGCAGACGCTTTGACCGCGGAATTAGCGGATAAAATGCAGGAGGAAGGGGTTTCTTTCCGCAAAGTAAAAGAAAATTGCAAAAAGATGATTGCACGGTTTGCCGCGATCGACCGAAGAGAAGAGGAAAAGGTGCAAGTCGGGGTGGTGGGAGAAATCTATGTGAAGTATTCCCCCCTCGGCAACAACGGGTTAGAGCAGTTTTTGATTGATGAAGGCGCCGAAGTGACCGTGCCGGGGTTGATCGACTTCTTTATGTACTGCATTGTATCGAATTTGACGGATTATGAACTGTACGGTCTGCACCGTTTCCGTTACCCGATCTTAAAATTTGTTTTCCGCTATTTGATCAGGCAGCAGCAAGCGGTGATCGATCTGATCAAAGAAGACGGACATTTTCGCCCGCCGACGCCGATCACCCACACCATGGAACTGATCCGCGATTTTATGGGCTTTGGGACCAAAATGGGCGAAGGGTGGCTGTTGCCCGCCGAAATGTTGGAACTGAATGACAGCGGCGTGCATAATGTGGTTTGCACTCAACCGTTCGGTTGCTTGCCCAATCACATTTGCGGAAAAGGAATGATGAAGCCGTTAAAAGAAAAAAATCCTGATTTGAATATTGTGGCGATCGATTATGATTCGGGCGCCTCCAAAGTCAATCAGGAAAACCGCATTAAATTGATGCTGGCAAACGCGCGCTCGCAATTAGAAGAGAAAAACCGCGAGAACGGCGTTACACCCGCGGCGGAAAAAACAAAAATTGCGCCGGAAACGGCGCAAAGAGGTTGATTCGTTTTTTTGACAGGACGAGGCTATCTTCCAACCGTGAAGATAGCCTTTTATCATGCCAGTAAATCGTTTAATAACGCTTTCTGCTTGAAAATCTCTTCCAGATAAGGGGAATAATCCCGTTCCGTTTTTGCCCGTAATTCCTCGGTCATGTTCGATACAGGTTCAAACAACGGCGTCAGCGCCAAATTGCCCAGCACCCCTTTGAGAGAATGTGCCTGCTCAAAAGCGGCCTGCAAATCGTTTTGCGCAACGGCTTCTTTCAGTTTTTCAAAACCGTCGCTCTGTAAAGCCATTCCGATCATACGGAAATAGAACGCCTTGTTATTCAGGCAACGGTTCAGCCCATCTTCAACATTGGCGCCGTACCGGCGTAAAGCTTCTACTGTCAGCATAAGGCAACCCTTTCTTCCATGAGCGGTTCCAATTTTTCCGGCGGCAGGGGAGGAGAAAAATAGTAGCCCTGCACGATGTCACATCCCAATTCGCGGAGCAGATCGTATTGCTCTTTGGTTTCCACGCCTTCCGCCACGATCGGCACGGCCAGAAAATTTTTAATTCCGATCATCATTTTTAAAATATGCAGATTCTTTTCATTGCGGAATACATTCCGGATAAATCCCATATCCAGTTTGATAATATCGGTCGGCATTTCCGAAAGCATGTTGAGGGAAGAATAGCCGGCGCCAAAATCATCCATCTCGATACGGAA
>CACXFE010000122.1 GCA_902766855.1 Oscillospiraceae bacterium
GATAGAGTGCAGGCCGAAAATCTTTGATTTTCGAGCGAGCGGCATCCCCGTCCAAGAGAGGGGCGACTTTGTCGACACTCTCAAACCGGTGATTTTCACCGGCTTTTTTGTCGCGGACGCTCTATTGACACCGTATCAGAATCATGCTATATTACTCTTGCCTGAACCGATCGCTGCCCGGAAAAGGAGATGTTATAAAATCAGATGATCAAGAAAACAATCATGAAAAAAACGGTCGATATTTGCATGACCGTCCTTCTGCTTTGCCTGATGGCGTATCAGGTGACGGGAGAAACACTGCATGAATGGGGCGGGATTGCAATGACGGTCTTGCTGATCGTCCACCACATTCTCAATATCAAATGGTACCGCTCGCTTTTCAAAGGAAAATACAACGCTTACCGGATCGTCACGACTGCCGCGAACACGCTGCTGCTCGCATCCATCCTGCTGACGGCGTTATGCGGCATGGCAATGAGCGCGCACGCGGTACCGTTTTTATACGGAATGTTTCCCATATCCTTTGCGCGGCGGTTTCACCTCGCAATGTCATTTTGGTCTTTCCTCCTGATGGGGGTACATCTCGGATTGCATATCCCGGCCATGACCGCCGGGTTAAAAAAGAGCGGCAAAGTAAAGACCGCGATCGCGGCAGTGTTTGCGTTGATCGCCGGAGCCGGCTTTTGGCTGTTTATGAAAAACGGCATTCCGAATTATCTCTTTTTCCGCACGCCGTTCGCCTTTTTTGATTACGAAAAAGCGGCAATTCTCGTATTCCTTGAAAACCTCGCAATTCTTATAGCCTTCGCGTTTATCGGGGCGGCAACGGCTTCGCTGATCAAAGCAGTGAACCGCAAAAAAGGCGGATACCCTCTCCCCTTCCGTTGATCCGACCGGTGCCATGCCCGGCACACCCGCCTTGATCGCGGCGGCGGTGAAATGATTGCGGGAAAAATAGAACTTGCAATGCGGCGATTTATATAGTATAATAAACTGTAAAAAAATTCTGCCCCTTTTTGGGGAGAACCGGGGTATTCAAATCATGGTTAAAGCAGTTGTGGGCGCCAACTGGGGCGACGAAGGAAAAGGAAAAATCACCGATATGCTGGCGGGCAATGCCGACATCGTGGTGCGTTTTCAAGGCGGTGCAAACGCCGGGCACACCATTAAAAATCAATACGGTAAATTTGCCCTGCACACTCTGCCTTCGGGCGTATTCAACGAAGGAGTGATCAACTGTATCGGCAACGGTGTGGCGCTGGATGTTGAAAAACTTCTGCGGGAATACCAGGAAGTGATCGACCGGGGCGTACCCGCGCCGAAACTGGTGGTTTCCGAGCGTTGCCAAATGGTCATGCCTTACCATGTATTGTTCGATGTATATGAGGAAGAGCGGCTCGGTAAAGCCGAGTTTGGATCCACCAAATCCGGGATCGCGCCTTTCTATTCCGATAAATTTGCCAAAATCGGTTTTCAGGTATGTGAACTGTTTGATGAAAAAGCACTGCGCGAGAAGTTAGAGCGCGTGTTGGAAGTAAAGAATATTTTGATCGAGAATCTGTACCACAAGGCGCCGCTTTCGGCAGAGGAAGTGTTCGATCAACTGATGCGCTGGAAAGAAGGCATCGCGCCCTTTGTGGGCGATGTGCGGAAACTGGTATATGAAGCGGATAAAGCCGGCAAAACCGTCTTGCTGGAAGGGCAACTCGGCACTTTGAAAGATACCGATCACGGCATTTATCCGATGGTCACCTCTTCCAACACCATCGCCGGATACGGCGCGGTAGGCGCGGGGGTGCCGCCCTATGCGATCAAAGAGATTTACACCGTGATCAAGGCGTATTCTTCTGCGGTGGGCGCGGGTGCGTTCGTCAGCGAAATCTTCGGCGAAGAAGCCAAAGCCATGCGCGATCACGGCGGCGACGGCGGCGAATACGGCGCCACCACCGGCAGGCCGCGCAGAATGGGTTGGTTTGACTGCGTTGCCACCCGGTACGGCTGTGAAGTACAAGGCACCACGCACGCCGTTCTCACGGTGGTGGACGCCCTCGGATATTTAGATGAGATCAAGGTCTGCACCGGCTATGAAATTGACGGAAAGATCATCCGCGACTTCCCTGTAACGGGGCTTTTGGAAAAAGCCAAACCCGTTCTTGTTACCCTGCCGGGCTGGAAATGTGACATCAGCGGGATCACACGGTATGCCGATTTGCCTGAAAACTGCCGCAACTAAATCGAATTCATTGAAAAAGAGATCGGCTTTACGATCAAAATGGTCAGCAACGGGCCTGCCCGGGAAAATATCATTATCAAGGAGTGATCCCGCATGAACTTCACACCGATTGATCATAACGGCTTGGTAGACGGGTTCTGCGTGATCAAAAGTCTGGATAAAAAAACCTCTTCAAA
>CACXFE010000123.1 GCA_902766855.1 Oscillospiraceae bacterium
CGAAGCGGTGGCCATGATCTGCGCCATCCGCACGCCCCGTTCAGGCGTTTTTTCGCCGTAACGGTAATAAATCACCTCGCCTTGGGAGTGAAGCGCCGCCACATGGCGAATACGGCGGCTTCTGCAAAGCGCGGTCAACGCCACGGTTTCCGGCTCGCTTTCGGGAGCGTTGCCGCCGAAACGCGATCGGCGCGGCCCGTAGATTCCCGCTTCGATCTCCTTTCGCCGCAATTCCTGCCAGCCCGCGTCAAAATTATGGTTGATATCCACCCCGCGCAGGTTGGCGTTCCAATGGACAAAATCCTGCCGGCAAAGTTTACCGATCGCGGCAACACGGTTTCCACAACCGGCGGCCCCGCAGGCCGAGATCTCACAGCCGTCCGGATTCACACAGGGCACAAAGATCAAACTTCGCCCCCGGATGCTTTTATTCAAATTCAACCCGGCAAGATAAGCGTTTTCCGAGGCGGCACGCGCCGCTTCCTCCAAAAACATCATCAGCACAACCGCGGTGATATGTTCGCTCCCGTGAAAGGCGGCGGCAAACAGGCAGGCTTCCTCCCCCGCCCCGATCTGAAAGGCGTAAATATCCCGCCCTCCGCAACTTTTTCCGATCACACTTTTTTTGATCACGCTGTACCGTGCGCACAACTGATCCAATGCGTTTTTGCGGCGCACGGCATCGTATATTTCCGATCGCACGATGCTTTCCATTTTCTCCACTCCTTCCTTCTATTCTATGAAAATCAGGTGATAAGAATGAATTTGATTGAAAAAACACTCTCTTCCGAACTGCTTTATCAAGGGCGGGTGATCCGCCTTCGGCGCGATCAGGCGCTTTTGCCGAACGGGGAAACCGCCGTGCGGGAAGTGATCGACCATAACGGCGGCGTTTGTGTTGCCGCATTGACCGACCGGGACGAACTGCTGTTTGTCAAGCAATTCCGTTATCCTTATCTGGAAGTGGTAACCGAATTGCCCGCCGGCAAGCGGGACACCGAAAACGAAGATCCCCTCCTTTGCGGCAAGCGCGAATTAAAAGAAGAAACCGGCGCCACTGCGGAACGGTTTATTCCGCTCGGAAAATGCTACCCTTCCCCCGGGTACTGCGGGGAAATCATCTGGATGTTTGCCGCAACTGGGCTTTCCTTCGGGGCGCAGGCGCTGGACGAAGACGAGTTTTTAAATGTAGAAAAAATACCGCTTGAACAAGCGGTAGAAATGGTGCTTTCCGGAGAGATCACCGATGCCAAAACCCAAGCGGCGGTATTAAAAGTAAAACTGTTAAAGGACAGCGGGCGCCTTTGAACACACCCCGCGGTAACTGCACTCCATCATGGCGACCGTAACGCATAAAAACCCGGCGATGTAAAACGGCAGAAGTTCCATCTTCAAAACAGAAGCCATCGCCCCGAATACGGGCGGCATCAAGGTGGAGCCGGTGTAGGCGGCCGCCATCTGGATCCCGATGATTGCCTGTGAATTTTCCGCACCGAAATGATCGGGTGTGGCATGAATGATCGCGGGATAAACCGGCGCGCAGCCAAGCCCCAACACCACAAATCCGATGATCGCGGCAGTATCGACCGAAAGCGGCAACGCAATCAGCGCCGCACCGCACAGTGCCGCCGCAACCCCGATGCGGATACTACTTCGATCGGAAAGAGAAGAAGGTGCAAACCCCGCGGCAAACCGCCCCGCCGTGATCCCGATAAAAAACAGGGCGGCATAGGCCGCGGCGGTTCCTTCCGCCACACCGCGCGATTTTACAAAATACGAACTCGCCCAGATCATGGCAGTGGATTCTGCCGCGCAATAGGCAAAAAACCCTATTAAAACCGCCGGAACGCCCTTGATTTTGAACGCACCGCGCAATCCTAACACCTTTTCGCGTTTCACCGCGGCACTTTTAGAAGCATTCACCCGCCATAGCGGGAGTGAAAGCAACAAAACCGCCACGATGCCGAACTGGATCGCGGAAACCGTGCGATAACCCGCTTCCCAAGTGGCGCGCGTCAACGCATAACTCATGATATACGGGCTGATGATCGTTCCCACGCCCCAAAAACAATGCAGCCAACTCATATGGCGGGAAGAATAATGCAGCGCAACATAGTTGTTCAGCGCCGCGTCGATCGCGCCGGCGCCTAATCCATACGGCACCGCCCATACAAACAGCATGGGAAAAGACCGAACGGTGGAAAACCCGTACAACGCAAGGGCGGTGAGAAACACACTGAAAACCGTAACGGCACGGGTGCCGAAGCGATGCGTCATCCGCTCGGACAACAGGCTTGAAATGATTGTGTTGCCGGAGATCACCATGGTCACAAACCCGACATAGGGCAACGGCACATGAAAATGCTGCTGCATCACCGGCCACGCCGCGCCTAAAAGGGAATCCGGCAAGCCGAGGCTGATAAATGCGAGATAAATCACCGCCAACAAAAGCAAAAACATCAGTGTTCCTCCGGCTCCCCGTTATCCGTTTCCGCCTGTTCCCGCGGTGCTTTTTCTTCCGCCGCTTTGAAAACCGCGCGGTAATTGCGCGGGTCATACTGCCGCAAAAACTCCTGCCATTGCTCTTCGGTCACATCGGCGCCGGAGCCGGTATGATACAGTTGATAAAGATTTTCCAACACCCGTTTATACTGCCTTTTGGTCTTGCTTTTTGCCCGCACGGCGATCACCGTCATCCAAGTGATCAGGATCACCAACAACACTAAGGGGATCAAATGCCGCCAATAAAAGGAATACTTATAGCCCTTGAATCCCAAAGAATCTTCCATGAGGTGAGCAAAAGTCAAAACCAAAAACACTTCCGCCGCGGCGCTGATCAACCCGCCCGGCAAATCAAGCGGAAAAGAAATCATGATATACCCCGCCACGATCAGCCCCGTGCAAATGGACACGGTGATCAACGCGGCCGTGAAACTTCCGGACATATCCGTACCGTAGCGAAGCATCATACCGGCGATAAACAACAAATTGATCGCAACGGTGTAAATCCCGATCAAACCATACAGCACCCGCAATACGGTATAAAGCCTTTCCCCTTTTTTGGCATACCGAATGCCGTTTTTTACTTCCATGATACGAACGCGCCGTAAAACGCTTTCCTGCATTTTCATATTGTATACTCCCGAATCAAGATATTTCTATTATAAACGCCCTTTCCCCTCTTGACAAGCACTTTTTAAAAAGATTATAATGAAAAACGGTGATGAAAATTGGCAAAAATCAACATTGTGATGGTAGAGCCGGAAATTCCGCAAAACACCGGCAATGTGGCACGCACCTGCGCCGCCACCGGCGCACGCCTGCATTTGGTGCGGCCGATGGGCTTTGCGATCGACAATAAAAAACTCAAACGCGCCGGGCTTGACTATTGGCAGTATCTGGATATTACTTACTATGACGGATTGGATGATTTCTTTGCAAAAACCGAAGGTGCTTATTTTTATTTTACCACCAAAGGGCGCAAAACCCATTCCGAGGCGGAATACCCCGATAACTGCTATCTGCTTTTCGGCAAAGAAACCAAGGGGTTGCCCGAAGAACTGCTGATCCGCCACCCCGAGCGATGCGTGCGTATTCCGATGGCGGGCGAGATCCGAAGCCTTAACCTCTCAAATTCCGTGGCGATCGCGGTGTACGAAGTACTGCGGCAATGGAATTACCCCGCTTTGCAGAATTTCGGACAGTTGCATAACTATCGCTGGGAAGATTGCCTTTAATTTTTACGCTTTTTCCGTAAAAATAAGGTTGAAAAATTTTCAAAATGTGGTACAATAAAAATTGTAAAAAATTTAACAATGTTGGAAAGGAAGTTGTTCTATGAACGCACTCAACAAAAAGACGGTTGACGATATTGATGTAAAAGGTCAACGCGTTCTTGTTCGCTGTGATTTCAATGTGCCGCTGAAAAACGGCGTAATCACCGATGAAAACCGTATCAATGCCGCTTTGCCGACCATTGAAAAACTCATCAAAGACGGTGGCAAAGTGATCCTCTGTTCCCACCTCGGCAAACCGAAGGGTGAGCCGAAGCCCGAACTTTCGCTTGCGCCGGTTGCCAAGCGTTTATCCGAAAAACTCGGGAAAGAAGTGGTTTTCGCGGCAGATGATACCGTTGTGGGCGAAAATGCAAAAGCCGCCGTTGCCGCTATGAAAGACGGCGATGTGGTCTTATTGCAGAACACCCGCTATCGTGCCGAAGAAACCAAAAACAGTGAGGCTTTCTCCGCCGAACTCGGCTCCCTTGCCGATATTTTTGTGAACGATGCGTTCGGAACTGCTCACCGCGCACACTGCTCGACCGTCGGCGTGGTTTCTTATGTGAAAGAAGCCGTTGCCGGTTACCTGATCGGGAAAGAACTGAAATACCTCGGCAATGCGGTTGACGCGCCGGTGCGTCCCTTCGTTACCATTTTGGGCGGCGCCAAAGTTGCCGATAAACTTTCGGTGATCGAAAATCTGTTAAACAAAGCCGATACCTTGATCATCGGCGGCGGCATGGCGTATACTTTCCTCGCCGCAAAAGGTTACGGCGTCGGCACTTCCCTGCTTGACTCCGAAAAGATCGATTATTGCCGCGATATGCTTCAAAAGGCCGAGGAGAAGGGCGTTAAGATCCTGCTTCCGATTGATTGCACCATCGCCAAGAATTTCCCTGACCCGATCGACGGGCCGATCGAAGTAAAAACCGTGAATGCGGACGAGATTCCCGCCGATTGGATGAGCCTGGATATCGGCCCGAAAACCGCCGAACTGTTTGCCAACGAAGTGAAAAACGCCAAAACAGTGGTTTGGAACGGCCCGATGGGCGTATTTGAAAATCCCACGCTTGCCAAAGGCACCATCGCCGTTGCAAAGAGCCTTGCCGAGACCGATGCGGTCACCGTGATCGGCGGTGGGGATTCCGCTGCCGCGGTCAACACCCTGGGCTTTGGCGATAAAATGACGCACATTTCCACCGGCGGCGGGGCTTCTCTGGAATTCCTTGAAGGAAAAGAACTCCCCGGCATTGCCGCACTGAATGATCGATAAAATAAAACCGCAAGGGTTGCCGGATTCCGGC
>CACXFE010000124.1 GCA_902766855.1 Oscillospiraceae bacterium
CGCCCGGGACCTGGAAAACCTGCCGCCGAAAGAAAATAAAAACCCTTATTCCGCCAAAGGCGATTTTCTTGATCAAAAATGAAAGTATCTCTGTTTTTTCAAAAAAACCCTGTTTTACATTCTGTCCGGCATCTTGACCGCTGCCGTCAATGATATGATTTTTACTTTGTTTTACACCGTGTTTTTCGGGGTGCGCCATGCCGCGACGGCCAATGGCATCGCCTTTGTTTTCACGGTGCTTTTTGCGTTTTTCAGATGGCCGAAAACCATAAAAAAAGAATTGATAAATAGGATCAACCGTGCTATAATGTATATGATTACGCAACGGAAGGAGGCAGACGATGGAAACAATCTTTAAAAAATTAACGGTGGCGTTGTCCGGGCTTTTGATCGCGGCAACGGTATTGCTTATTTTCGTGATCCCCACTTATATTCGCTCCGAACGGAAGATTGACTTCTTTTCCGCCTCGCAGATTGCCGATAACATCCGCAATATGGAGTTGAATATGACCTCGGTGATCTATGTGCAGAATGATGACGGCGTATGGGAAGAATACCAGCGTCTGCACGGCAGTGAAAATCGCATTTGGGTCAATATTGATAAAGCGCCCAAACAGTTGGTGGATGCGTTTGTTTCCATTGAGGATGAGCGGTTTTTTGACCACACGGGCGTGGATTGGAAGCGCACCTTCGCGGCGGTGGGCAATATGCTTTTGCGGTTCAATTCCCGCGAATTCGGCGGTTCCACCATCACCCAGCAGCTGATTAAAAACATCACCAACGACAACAAGCATGACGCCGCCCGGAAATTCCGCGAGATCGTGCGGGCGGTGCTGATCGAGCAGCAACTTTCCAAGCACCAGATCATCGAAGCCTATCTGAACACGGTTTCACTGGGAAACGGCATCTGCGGGATCCAGGTTGCCTCTAACTATTATTTCAATAAAGAAGTCAGTGAATTAACGCTGGTGGAATGCGCGGCACTGGCGGCGATCACGCAAAATCCTTCCAAGTATAACCCCGTCAGCGGGGCGGATAACAACCTGGTTCGCCGGCGATTGGTACTGGATAAAATGCTGGAACTGGGCAAAATCAGTTACGAAGAATATGACGAGGCGTATAACGCCACCCTGAAACTGGACGATTCTCAAAAAGACAACTATGAATTTGAAGTCAACAGTTATTTTGTGGACGCGCTCATTGATCAGGTGATCGACGATATTGCCGAAACCTATCACCTTTCAAGCGATATGGCTTCCAGTATGTTTTATAACGGCGGGCTGAAAATTTATTCCACCGTGAAGCCGGATATTCAAAAAGAACTGGAAAAAGTTTACAACAATGTGGGAGGCTATTTCAGCCAGACCAAAACCAATTCAAAAGGAGAAACCGTTCATGTGCAGTCTGCGATGACGGTGATGGATTACAGCGGGCATATTGTCGGTATTGTCGGCGGTGTCGGTGAAAAAACAACCAATCGCGGTTTGAATCGCGCAACCGATTTCCCCCGTCAGCCGGGATCGACCATGAAGCCGATCGGCGTTTATGCGTTGGCGATCGACAAAGATTTGGTTCATTATACTTCCAAAGTGTTGGATCAACCGATCAAAAACTACTACCCGGACGGCAAGAAAGGCCCGAAGGAATGGTATGGCTATTATAAAGGCACCATTACCTTGAATTATGCGATCCGCAAATCCGCCAACACCATTCCCGTGCGGCTTTTGCAGGAAGTGGGACTGGAAGATTCCTACAACTTCTTAAAATATAAACTGCACTGCAACCACTTGGTGGAAGAAGATAAAAATTTAGCGGCATTGGCACTCGGCGGTTGTAACTACGGCATCACCACCACCGAATCCGCCGCCGCCTATGCGATTTTCGGCAATCAGGGCGTTTTTCATAAGCCCACCACCTATTACCGCATTGAACGATCCAACGGGCAGCCGTTCTTAACTTATGACGAAACGGGCGAACAGGTTATTTCCAAAGCCAGCGCCACCATCATGAATCACTTGTTGCAAGAAGTTGTGTACGGCAGCGAGGGCACGGGCAGAGGCATCTCCGGTTACAGCAGAATGAAAGCCTATGCCAAAACCGGCACTTCCAGCGAATCCAACGATTTGTGGATGGTGGCGGGAACGCCGTATTATGTCGGCTCGGTGTATTACGGGTTTGACGAAAAGGCGCCCCTGAAAAACGCGGGTGCGGCGGCAAAAATCTGGAAAGATGTGATGACTGTCGTTCACAAAGGGCTTGAAAAGAAAGAATTTGAAGACAGCGACGATGTCTTCAAAAAAGGAGCCGGGTATTATAAAAACGGCACAAAGCCGGATTATACCCTTGCCGGGAATTCTCGATCCTCCTCGTCTGCCAGTTCTTCCGGCAGCGAAGTCAGTTCCGTGATCTCTTCGGCGCCCTCCTCTTCGGAGGCGACGGTGCCTTCTTCCTCGGATTCCCCGCCCGCCTCTTCTTCCGAGCCGGTTTCTTCGGAAAGCGAGCCCTCTTCTTCCGAGCCTTCTTCCTCCGAACCGACGCCTTCCTCATCGGATACCGAAACCGGAGGAGGATAAATGAACGAGTTTCCCTGTAAAATCATTGCACGCATCCAAACCGATCTGCCCGAAAAATTCGGGATCCCCCGCCAAAGCGGGTTAGCAAAACACCTGAAAGGGCGCATTATAGCGGAGCCGCCTTATCGGGACGCCGCCGCTTTCCAGGGTTTAGAAGGATATTCGCATATTTGGCTGATTTGGCTGTTTTCCCAAAATAAAAACCGCGAAACTCCTTCTCTCACTGTGCGCCCGCCTCGGCTCGGCGGCAATAAACGCGTCGGTGTTTTCGCCACCCGCTCCCCCTATCGCCCGAATCCCATCGGGCTTTCTTCGGTGCGGCTGGATCGCGTGAGTTACGATCCCGCTCTCGGCCCGGTGCTGGAAGTATCGGGGATCGACTTGGCAGACGGCACCCCCATTCTGGATATCAAACCCTATCTTGCTTATGCCGACTCCCATCCCGACGCCGTTTGCGGCTTTACGGATGAAGTGGCTTACCGCCGCCTGCAAGTGGATTTGCCGGCGGATCTTGCCGCGGCTTTACCCGCCGAATTGCAAGCCGCTTTGACCGAACTGCTTGCGGAAGACCCAAGGCCGCATTATCAAAACGATCCCGACAGGATCTACGGCATGACCTTTGCGGGATACGCAGTCAAATTTTTGGTAAACGGCGACTGTTTGACCGTGATTTCCATGCAAAAAATAACATCCTGACCGATTCTACGCCCCTGCTTTCTGCTTCGGAACCCTTGTTCGAAGCAGTTTTTTATAGAGATTTGCACAAAAGCACGGGGCTTTTTTCCGGGAAGTTGTGCGGGAAGTGGATTTCTTGCTTTTTTGCAAAAAGATGTTGCATAAATATTCATAATATGATAAAATATGTGCATAAGAAAGTAAATATATGCATTTTGGAGGAATAAAAATGAATAAAGAAAACATTAAAAAAGTGGTGCTCGCCTATTCCGGCGGATTGGACACATCCATCATCATCCCTTGGTTGAAAGAAAATTACAATAACCCGGAGATCATCGCCGTATCCGGCAATGTAGGGCAGGCCGGCGAACTGGACGGGCTTGAAGAAAAAGCATTGAAAACCGGCGCTTCCAAATTGTATATCGAAGATCTGACCGAGGAATTTTTGACCGATTATGTTTTCCCCTGTGTGCAGGCCGGCGCTTTATACGAAGAATATATGCTGGGGACCGCGTTTGCCCGCCCGCCGATCGCGAAAAGGATCGCGGAAATCGCCTTGAAAGAGGGTGCCGACGCGATCTGCCACGGTTGTACCGGCAAGGGAAACGATCAGGTCCGGTTTGAACTGGCGATCAAAGCCTTTGCACCCGATATGCCGATCATCGCCCCCTGGCGCGAATGGGATATCAAATCCCGTGAAGAGGAAATCGACTACGCCGAAGCGCACCATGTGCCGCTGAAAATCAGCCGCGAAACCAATTACTCAAAGGATAAGAATATTTGGCATTTATCGCACGAAGGCTTGGATTTGGAAGATCCGAAAAACGAGCCGCAGTACAATAAACCCGGTTTTTTGGAAATGGGGGTTTCCCCCGAAATGGCGCCCGATCACCCCACTTATATCACACTGCATTTTGAAAAAGGCATTCCCACCGCGATCGACGGCAAGGAAATGGGTGCGGTGGAATTGGTAGAAACCCTGAATAAGTTGGGCGGCGAAAACGGCATCGGCCTGCTTGATATTGTAGAAAACCGTTTGGTGGGGATGAAATGCCGCGGCGTATATGAAACGCCCGGCGGCGCAATCCTTTATAAAGCACACAGCGTGCTGGAATCCATTTGCCTTGATAAAGAAACCGCGCATTACAAAGCGTTGGTTGCACAAAAATTGGCGGAACTGGTATACAATGCCCAGTGGTTTACCCCTTTGACCGAGGCGATCCTCTCCTTTGTGAAGACCACGCAAAAGACCGTGACCGGCGATGTAACGCTGAAACTGTATAAAGGCAATATGATAGGCGCAGGCGTTACCTCCCCCTATTCTTTGTATGACCCCGAGATCGCCACCTTCGATGAGGACGAGGTTTACAATCAGGCTGACTCGGCAGGCTTTATCAATTTGTACGGACTGCCGACCAAAGTGTATGCCAAAATGAAAGCAAAAAATCACTTGAAATAAGGAAAACGATATGGAAAAAATGTGGGCGGGGCGTTTCAGTAAAACGCTCGATAAGCAGGCGGACGATTTCAATTCTTCTTTGCGGTTTGATAACCGGATGTATAAACAGGATATTACCGGCTCGATCGTTCATGCCATGATGTTAGGGAAGCAGGGCATCATCAGCGAAGAAGAGAAGGCACAGATTATCAACGGTTTGGGCGCGATCGTCAAAGACATTGACGAGGGAAACCTGACCTTTGCAAACAGCGACGCCGAGGATATTCATATGTTTGTGGAGGCGGAGCTGACAAAGCGGATTGGCGACGCGGGCAAGAAACTGCATACCGCGAGAAGCCGCAACGATCAGGTGGCGCTGGATCTGCGGCTGTATCTTTTGAACGAAGCGGAAGAGATCGGCGCGCTGTTAAAGGAACTGCTTGGCGTGATCCGGGATCTTGCCGCCGCGCACAGGGACGATATTATGCCCGGCTATACCCACCTGCAAAGGGCACAGCCGGTCACCTTTGCCCACCATGTGTTGGCGTATGCCATGATGTTTCTGCGGGATTTCGACCGCCTGGGCGACGCGGCGCGGCGTATGAGGATTTCTCCTATCGGGTGCTGTGCGCTGGCGGGGACGACTTATGATACCGACCGCGAATTTGAAGCGGAGCGGCTTGGCTTTTTGGGGATCACGCTCAACAGCATGGACGGCGTATCCGACCGGGATTTTTGCGTGGAACTATTGAATGTGTTTGCCATTTTAATGATGCACCTTTCCCGCTTTTGCGAAGAAATCATTCTTTGGTCTTCGTGGGAGTTTCAGTTTGTGGAGTTGGATGACAGTTTCACCACCGGGTCAAGCATTATGCCGCAAAAGAAAAATTCCGATATGGCGGAATTGATCCGCGGCAAAACCGGCAGGGTTTACGGGGATCTGATTGCCCTGCTGACCACGCTCAAAGGTCTTCCCCTTGCCTACAATAAAGATATGCAGGAAGATAAAGAGGCAATTTTCGACGCAGTAGATACCGTCAAGCAGTGCCTTGCGGTGTTCGCGCCGATGATCGCCACCATGAAGGTGCGTTCCGATAACATGAAAAAGGCGGCGGGCGAGGGCTTTATCAACGCTACCGATCTTGCCGATTATCTCACCAAAAAAGGCGTTGCCTTCCGAACGGCATATAAAACCGTAGGGGAGATCGTGGCGTATTGCATCGAAAACGGCAAGGTACTCGAAAGCTTGCCGCTTGCAACCTACCAACAGTTTGATCCGATGTTTGCAGAAGATTTATTTGAAGAAATTTCACTGGAAACCTGCGTGAAAAAGCGTATTTCGGCAGGCGGCACCGGCCCTGAATCGGTGCAAAAACAAATTGATTTTATCACGGAGTTTATCAATGACTGAACTTTTTATTGACGGAAGCGCCGGAACTACCGGGCTTCGCATTTATGAACGGTTGGAGGGCAGAAACGATATTCATTTGATCCGCCTGCCCGAAGACCGCCGGAAAGACCCGACCGCACGGAAAGAAGCGCTGAACCGTGCGGATATTGCTTTTCTTTGCCTGCCTGACGCGGCGGCAAAAGAAGCGGTATCGCTTTGTGACAACCCCGATACCGTTTTGATCGATACTTCCACCGCCCACCGCACGGACAGTGCCTGGGCGTACGGGTTTCCCGAATTATCCGAAGCGGCGGAAGAAAAAATCCGTAACAGCCGCCGCATCGCGGTTCCGGGATGCCACGCAAGCGGCTTTATCGCGTTGATTTTCCCGCTCATGAAAGCCGGTCTGCTTTCTGAAAGCGCGCGGCTTTCCTGCTTTTCCCTGACCGGGTATTCCGGCGGCGGCAAAAAAATGATCGCGGAATACGAAGCGGAAGAACGCGACCCGCTGTTTGCCGCTCCCCGGCAATACGGGCTTTCACAAACCCATAAGCACCTCCCCGAAATGACAAGCGTCACCGGCCTTGCCTGCCCGCCTTGTTTCTGCCCTGTTGTGGCGGATTTTTACAGCGGAATGGAAGTAACGGTTCCCTTGTTCGGCGAGTGGCTTACGGGGAGCATGAAAGACATCAAAGAAGTATATCAAGCCCTCTACACCGGCCCGGTTGTACGCTATACGGAAGAGCCTTTTGAAACCGGGTTTGCCTCGGCAAGCAAATTAGCCGGCACGGACAGTATGGAAATCAGCGTAGCGGGAAACGATGAGCGGATTTTGCTGATCGCACGGTACGATAACCTCGGGAAAGGTGCTTCGGGCGCGGCGGTAGAATGTATGAATATCAAACTCGGCATTGAAAAAACCGCCGGGCTGCAACTATGGAAAGGATGCGTTTAATACATGGAGATCATCGAAGGCGGTGTGTGCGCCGCGAAAGGCTTTACGGCGGCGGGCGTGCATTGCGGCATTCGCAAAAACAAAAGCAAACGGGATTTAAGCCTGATTTTCAGTGAGAAAAAGGCGGCGGCCGCGGCGGTTTATACCACCAACGCCGTAAAAGGCGCGCCAATCGCCGTGACCAAAGCCCATTTGGAAGACGGATTCGCACAGGCAATCATCTGCAACAGCGGCAATGCCAACACCTGCAATGCCGACGGCCCTGAAATCGCGCGGCAGACCTGCGAATATGTCGCAGAAGAATTGCATATTTCTGCGAACGATGTGGTTGTGGCTTCCACCGGTGTGATCGGCCTGCCGATGGATATTGCCCCGATCAAAGCCGGCATTCCCCCTCTCGCGGCGGCGCTCGGCCACCATAGTGAGCAGGCGGCAGAGGGCATCATGACCACCGATACGGCGGTAAAGGAAGTGGCGGTTTCGTTTGAGATCGGCGGGAAGACCTGCAAAATCGGCGGCATTGCCAAAGGCTCCGGCATGATCCATCCCAATATGGCGACCATGCTGGTTTTCATCACCACCGATTGCGCCATTTGCCCGCAACTGTTACAAAAAGCCCTGCGTACCGATATTGCCGAAACCTTTAATATGATGAGTATTGACGGCGATACCTCCACCAATGATATGGTGGTGGTGTTAGCCAACGGCATGGCGGGCAACCCGGAAATTACCGAGGAAAACGCGGAATTCGCCGCCTTTATGAAAGCCCTGAACACCGTCAATGTTTATCTGTGCCGCCATATCGCGGCTGACGGCGAAGGCGCCACCAAACTGCTGGAATGTACCGTAACCGGCGGAAAAAACAAGGAAATTGCCAAAACCGTGGCAAAATCGGTGGTATGTTCCTCCCTGTTGAAAGCCGCCATGTTCGGGGCGGACGCCAACTGGGGGCGCGTACTCTGCGCGATCGGATATTCGGGCGCGGCGGTAGATGTGAATAAGATCGGGGTTGCTTTCCGCTCCGCCAAAGGCGAAATTGAAGTTTGCAAAAACGGTGCGGGGGTCGCTTTCAGCGAGGAAAAAGCCAAAGAGATCCTGCTGGAAAGCGAAATTGATATTCTGGTCGATCTGCATGACGGAAACGCCGTTTCCACCGCATGGGGATGCGATTTGACTTACGATTATGTGAAAATCAACGGCGATTACAGAACATAAGAGGGGAAAAACATGGCTTTGAATCTGACCAACGCCCAGCGTGCGGAAATTCTGACGCAGGCGCTGCCTTACATACAAAAATACTATCAAAAAATCGTGGTGATCAAGTACGGCGGCAACGCCATGATCAATGAAGAACTGAAACAGCAGGTCATGGAAGATATTGTTCTGCTGTCGCTGATTGGTGTGAAAGTGGTCTTGGTGCATGGCGGCGGGCCGGAAATCACCGAGCAGCTGCAAAAAATCGGCAAGCAGTCTTCTTTTGTAGACGGCTTGCGCGTCACCGATAAAGAAACCGCCGAAGTGGTGCAGATGGTATTGGCGGGAAAAATCAATAAAAGCCTTGTCAACCTGTTGGAAATCAAAGGCGGCAAGGCGATGGGTATTTCCGGGCTTGACGGGCATATGATCCACGCCATTCCCAAAGATGAGCGCCTCGGCTTCGTCGGAAAGATCACCGGGGTAAATGTCGTCCCCATCACCGATTTGTTGGAACACGGGTATATCCCGGTGGTTTCCACCATCGGATGTGATGATGACGGCAATGTTTATAACATCAACGCCGACACGGCCGCCGCTTTCATCGCCGGCGCCATGCAGGCGGAACGCCTGATTTCCATGACCGATATTGCAGGCATTCTGCGGGATAAGGACGATCCTTCCTCGCTGATCCCCTGCATTGACTTAAAAGAAGCCGAAGCGTTGTTTGAAGACGGCACCATTTCAGGCGGGATGATCCCCAAAGTCGAATGTTGTATCGACGCGATCCACAAAGGCGTTAAGAAAGTGATCATCATGGACGGGCGCGTGCCGCACGCTTTGCTGATCGAAACCCTGACCGACGAAGGCGCCGGTACAATGGTAACAAAGGATAAAGACGATGAGCGTTAAAGAAATCGACAGCCGTTACATTGCCAATACCTATGCCCGCTTCCCCGTGGTGATCACCGGCGGAAAAGGTTCGCTTCTTTGGGATGAAAACGGCAAAGAATACATTGATATGGGCACCGGCATTGCCGTGAATACCTTCGGCGCGGCGGATGAAGAATGGATCGCCGCCGTGACCGGGCAACTGCACAACATTCAACACACTTCCAACCTGTATTTCAGCACGCCCGACGCGATGCTCGCGCAAGCCTTGTGCCGGCGCACCGGCATGGAAAAAGTGTTTTTTTCCAATTCCGGGGCGGAAGCCAACGAATGCGCGATCAAAACTGCGCGAAAGTGGGCGGCGGAAAAGAAAGGCGCGGCGTGTCATACCATCATCACCCTGCAAAACAGTTTCCACGGAAGAACCATCACCACGCTGGCGGCAACCGGGCAAGAAGTGTTTCACCGGGATTTCACTCCCCTCACCCCGGGGTTTTGCTATGTGCCTGCCAACGACGGAAAGGCGCTTGAAGAAGCCGCCAAAAGCGAACATATCGCCGCGGTGATGTTGGAATGCGTGCAGGGCGAAGGCGGCGTAATGCCTTTGAAACCCGCTTTTGTTAAGCAAATCGCCGCACTGTCCAAAAAGCACAATTTTCTGATCATCGTTGATGAGGTACAAACCGGAAACGGGCGCACAGGGGCGCTTTTCTCATATATGCGATACGGCATCACGCCCGATATTGTCACCACCGCCAAAGGGCTCGGCGGCGGCTTGCCGATCGGCGCCACGCTGCTTGGAAAACGGGTTCGGGATGTGCTGACGCCC
>CACXFE010000125.1 GCA_902766855.1 Oscillospiraceae bacterium
AAACCTTGCGGCTGTAAGAAAAAGCAATTAACCGTTGATCTTGGTTACAACGCCGGAGCCCACGGTACGGCCGCCTTCGCGGATAGCGAAACGCAAACCTTCTTCGATAGCGATAGGAGTGATGAGTTCAACATCCATCTCTACATTATCGCCGGGCATGCACATCTCTGTGCCTGCGGGAAGCGTGATCACGCCGGTAACATCGGTCGTTCTGAAATAGAACTGCGGACGATAGTTGTTGAAGAACGGAGTGTGACGGCCGCCTTCTTCTTTGGTCAGAACATAAACCTGGCCATGGAATTTGGTGTGCGGATTGATGCTGCCGGGTTTGCAGAGAACCTGACCACGCTCAACCTCGTCACGGCCAACGCCGCGGAGCAAAGCACCAACATTATCGCCGGCTTCACAATAATCCAGAGTCTTGCGGAACATTTCCATGCTGGTAACAACCGTCTTGGCTCTCTCTTCGGTAAGACCGATGATTTCCACTTCGTCGCCGGCCTTCAACTGACCACGCTCAACACGGCCGGTAACAACCGTACCACGGCCGGAAATGGTCATAACATCTTCGATCGGCATTAAGAACGGCAGATCCGCTTTACGATCCGGAGTCGGAATATAGCTGTCAACCGCATCCATCAATTCCTTGATCGGAGCATATTCAGCAGCGTTCGGATCGGTAGAAGTGCACTCCAACGCAACAAGAGCAGAGCCCTTGATGATCGGGGTGTCGTCGCCCGGGAACTCATACTTATCGAGAGTTTCACGGATTTCCATTTCAACGAGTTCGAGCAACTCTTCGTCATCAACCTGGTCGCACTTGTTCATGAAGACCACGATATAGGGCACGCCAACCTGACGGGCAAGCAGCAAGTGCTCTTTGGTTTGAGCCATCGGGCCATCGGTAGCGGCGATAACGAGGATCGCGCCATCCATCTCAGCAGCACCGGTGATCATGTTCTTAACATAGTCAGCATGTCCGGGGCAGTCAACGTGTGCATAGTGACGATTGTCTGTTTCATACTCAACATGAGCGGTGTTGATGGTGATACCACGCTCTCTCTCTTCAGGAGCCTTATCGATGTTAGCATAGTCCTCAAACTGTGCCTGACCTTTGAGAGAAAGGTACTTGGTGATGGCCGCGGTCAAAGTGGTTTTGCCGTGGTCAACGTGACCGATGGTACCAATGTTTACATGGGGCTTATTGCGTTCAAATTTTGCCTTTGCCATTATTAGTTTCCTCCTTGTATCCTGTTTAGGTATAGTTTACCAAATAATTTCATAAATTTCAAGTGTTATTTGCGGAAAATCAATCTTTTTTCGCTCTCGCGGTGATAATTTTCTCAGAAATGCTCTTCGGAACCTCTTTATAGCCGTCCGGCTCCATGACATACTGACCGCGGCCCTGTGTTTTAGAGCGCAAATCCGTAGCATAACCGAACATATCGCCCAGCGGTACGCGAGCATTGATCTGCTTGACGCCGTTTCTGTCTTCAAAGCCCTGAATTTCGCCGCGGCGGGCATTCAGGTCACCGATAACATCGCCCATATATTCTTCCGGAACGATGACCGTTACTTTCATGATCGGTTCAAGCAATACGGGATCCGCTAAACGGCAAGCCTCTTTGAAGGCCATGGAGCCCGCGATCTTAAACGCCATTTCAGAGGAGTCCACCTCGTGATACGAACCGTCATACAGCGTGACTTTGACATCGACCACAGGGTATCCTGCCAGAACACCGGCCTGCAATGCGCCGCGGATACCGGTATCGACCGCCGGAATAAATTCCTTCGGAATGGTACCGCCCGTGACGGAATTGATAAATTCGTATCCTTTGCCGGATTCGTTCGGCTCCACGATGATCTTAACATGACCGTATTGACCCGAACCGCCCGACTGGCGTTTATACTTGGTTTCATGATCCACTTTCTTGCGGATGCTTTCTTTATAAGCAACCTGCGGCGCGCCTACATTGGCTTCCACCTTGAATTCGCGCAGCAAGCGATCCACAATGATCTCCAAATGCAGTTCACCCATACCGGCGATGATCGTCTGCCCGGTTTCTTCATCGGTATAGCATTTGAAGGTAGGATCTTCTTCCGCCAACTTTGCAAGAGCGAGGCCCATTTTTTCCTGACCGGCTTTGGTTTTCGGCTCGATCGCCACGCGGATAACCGGCTCCGGGAAATTCATGGATTCCAAAATAACGGGATGCTTTTCATCGCAAAGCGTATCGCCGGTGGTGGTATTTTTCAATCCCACCGCGGCGGCAATGTCGCCGGAATAGCAGGTTTCAATATCCTCACGGTGATTTGCATGCATCTGCAAAATGCGTCCCATACGCTCTTTGTTCTGTTTGACCGAATTGTATACGCCGGAGCCCGCGTCTACCGTGCCGGAATATACACGGAAGAAGCAGATTTTACCGACAAACGGGTCGGTCGCAATCTTAAAGGCAAGAGCGGAGAACGGCTCCGTATCGGAAGCATGGCGGACCTCATCCTCGCCGGTTTCGGGATTGACGCCTTTGATGGCTTCAATATCCGTCGGCGCGGGCATATAATCCACGATCGCATCCAAAAGCGGTTGAACGCCCTTGTTCCTGTAAGAAGTACCGCAGCAGATCGGCACCATGTTGTTGGCAATGGTGGATTGACGGATGATCTTTTTGATCTGCTCTACCGAAGGCTCTTCCCCTTCGAAGTATTTTTCCATCAATTCCTCATCCTGCTCAACCACATGCTCGATCAATTCGGTGTGATACTTGTTGGCAAGTTCGATCATATCTTCGGGGATCGGCTCACGCCGGACATCCTTCCCGAGATCGTCGTAATAAATTTCCGCGTCCATGTTGACCAGGTCAACGATTCCTTTGAAGGTGTCCTCAACGCCGATCGGCAGTTGAATCGGAACACCGTTACAGTTGAACCGCTCCTTAACCATATCCAGAACACGATAAAAATCAGCGCCCATAATATCCATTTTATTAACATAGATCATTCTCGGCACATGATATTCGTCAGCCTGTCTCCAAACGGTTTCAGACTGCGGCTCAACACCGCCCTTCGCACAAAGAACCGTTACCGAGCCATCCAGTACGCGCAAAGAACGCTGTACTTCAACGGTAAAGTCCACATGTCCGGGAGTGTCGATAATATTGATACGATGGTCTTTCCAAAAGCAAGTGGTAGCAGCCGAGGTGATGGTGATTCCCCTTTCCTGCTCCTGCTCCATCCAGTCCATAGTTGACGCGCCATCGTGCGTTTCGCCCATTTTACGGTTGATACCCGTGTAGAACAAGATACGCTCAGTGGTAGTGGTTTTCCCGGCGTCAATATGAGCCATGATACCAATATTCCTTGTCATTTCAAGAGATACTTTTCTTGGCATATAAACCTCCTCCGCTTTTCAAGCGGCAACCAAACTCAAACTACCATCTGTAATGAGCAAACGCTCTGTTGGCCTCTGCCATCTTGTGCGTATCTTCACGCTTCTTGGCAGCACCGCCCAGCCCGTTGACAGCATCCATGATTTCGCCTGCAAGGCGCTCTTTCATGGTTCTTTCGTTGCGGCTGCGGCTGTAAGTGGTCAACCAGCGCAGACCTAATGTCTGCTTTCTTTCGGAACGAACTTCAAACGGCACCTGATAGGTCGCGCCGCCTTTCCGCACCGCCTTGACCTCTAATTGCGGCATTACATTTTCCATTGCCTGGTCAAAAACTTCAAGCGGATTCTTTCCTGTTTTTTCACTGATGATGTCAAAAGCACCGTATACGATCTTCTGCGCAACACCTTTTTTACCATCCAACATAATGTTGTTGATCAGGCGTGTCACGATCTTGGAATTATAGACCGGATCCGGCAGGACATCACGCTTTGCAACAAAGCCTCTTCTTGGCACTTTCCTTCCCTCCTTCATAGATATGAGTTCATCGGTACTCGAGTGTGACTTCCCCGTGGCACCAAGCAAAGGCGATCTATCATAAACGCCACTGCTTGTTTTACGCAGCAGAGAACAAGTCAATCAAATTATTTTGCACCCGGTTTCGGACGCTTCGCACCGTATTTGGAGCGCCCTTGCATTCTTTTGGCTACGCCTTGCGTATCAAGTGTTCCCCGCACGATATGGTAACGCACACCGGGGAGATCCTTTACACGCCCACCACGAATAAGAACCACGCTGTGCTCTTGCAGATTGTGGCCGATCCCCGGAATGTAGGCGGAAACCTCGATCCCGTTGGACAAACGCACTCTCGCAATTTTACGGAGAGCGGAATTCGGCTTCTTCGGAGTGGAAGTCTTCACGGCTGTGCAAACGCCGCGTTTCTGGGGAGAATCATTGTCGGTCATGCGGCGCTTCATGGAATTGTATCCCTTCAAAAGAGCCGGAGCCTTCGCCTTCTTCTCTACCGTTTCGCGGCCGCTGCGGACCAACTGATTAAAGGTAGGCACTGGTAGATGACACCTCCTTTTCAAAATAGTTACACGAAAATTGGAAACAATTTCGCATACTATCGAATTATAGCACATCTCAGCCGAATTGTCAAACTATTTTTACAGAGAATGTTTTTAGAGCATTATTTTTTTCCTTTCTCTTTCTTTTTTTCTGCTTTTGTAGTACAATACAAGCAGCAAAAAAAACAAGCGAGGTCTTTTCCATGCAAAAAACAAAACGCACAAAACTCAAAGACAGGCAATTACCCGATTATACCCGCGGTGAGGAAATTTTCAACATGGTTTCCCATATTGTGGGCGGGGCGTTCGGCATCGTCGCCTTGGTGACCTGCGTCGTGAAATCGTTCTTGAATCATGACGCTTATCAGGTTGTCGGCTCTTTTATTTACGGTTTTTCCATGATCCTTCTCTACACGATGTCCAGCGTATATCACGGTTTAGTGCCCGAAACCGCCAAAAAAGTGATGCAGGTCATTGATCACTGCACCGTTTTCATCCTGATCGCCGGCACCTACACCCCTATTTCCCTCTGCTCCCTGCGCCGGCACAGCACGGCTCTCGGGTGGGTGATTTTCGGTGTGGTATGGGGCGTATCGGCGCTTGGCATCACCCTGAACGCGATCGACCTGAAAAAATACAGCATTTTCTCCATCATCTGTTATCTTGCGCTTGGTTGGTGCATTGTATTCACGGGAAAAGCCGCGATCGAGGCAATCGGCCTTCCCGGTTTCGGCTGGCTTTTGGCGGGCGGGATCGCTTATACCATCGGGGCGGTGTTGTACGGCGTCGCCGGGCATGGAACGCACCGCTATATGCATTCGGTCTTCCATATCTTTGTGGTGTTGGGCAGTATTCTGCAATATTTCAGCATTCTGTTTTATGTGCTGGTTTAAAAAATCATGAGATGCAAACAGGGTTGCGATTGCCTCGCAACCCTGTTTTTTACGGCTCTATAATAAATGTTGGGGTAACCAAGTAGAGCCTACGGAGAAAAATAAGAAAAAATAAAAAAAGTAGAGCATATTTGGAGAA
>CACXFE010000126.1 GCA_902766855.1 Oscillospiraceae bacterium
TACCCCGCCACGACCAGTTGCGCATCGTTCTGCTCGGCCAGTGACACCATGTCTTCCAGCATGGTCGGCTCGGTCCAATCGTCGGAATCCATAAAATACAGATATTTCCCGGTTGCTCGGTCAATCGCCACATTGCGGGCGCTCGGCGCACCGCCGTTTTCTTTATGGATCACGATGATGCGCGGATCGTTTTTCGCGTATTCATCGCAAATTTCGCCGCTGCGATCCTTTGTTCCGTCATCCACACAGAAAAATTCCCAATCGGTATATGTCTGCGCCTGAATGCTTTCGATCGCCTTGCCTACATAGTCTTCCACGCCGTATACCGGCATAATCACACTGACTTTTTTATCCGACAATTTTCTCCGCTCCGTTCTTTGTATTCCCCGTTTATTCTTCCTCGATCAACTTGGCGATATACTCCGCATACAGTTCCCCGATAAATGCCGCGCCTTTCGCGGTGGGATGTACCCCGTCCGCCGCGTAAGACAAGGGATCATCCCCGATAAAGGCGGATTGTAACAACCCGTCCGTCGGGAGGTAAACATCGGCATATTCCCGCGCCAGTTTCCGCACCACTTCGATTTTCGGTGCCAAGTCTTCCCTAAAAAACAACTTGTCCTCCGCGGGGCCTAAAAACGGCTCCATCATCATGATTTTGGCGTGTGTTTTCGTTTTCAGCGCGTCTAACACCGTGCGGTAGCGTTCTTCAAACACCTCATGCGGTAAAAAACTCCTATCCTCCGCATGATGCCACACATCGTTGATTCCGATCAAAATCGACACGATATCCGGCTGAATATCAATAAAATCCGTTTGCAGGCGGCTTACCAAATCTTTGGTTTGATCGCCGCCGATGCCCAGATTGATAAACTCAAAATCAATGTCGGGATACTTCTTTTGCAATGCCGCCGCCGCGTATTTCGGGTAACCGTTTCCCATTTCATGATAATCCGCGCGGTCACGGTGAGCATCTGTAATACTGTCGCCTTGGAATAATAATTTTACTTTCCTCATTCTGGTTGCCTCCTGAAAGCAAAAATGCAAGATAATCTTCGGGTATTATACCATTATTTGCTGTGTTTTTCAAGTATCAGTCCAAAACCCGGGCGACAAGCGCCAGCGCCTCTTCCACGGTGTCATCCATATCGAAATACCGATACTGCGCCAATCGCCCGCCGAACAGCGTTCCTTCCCGCTCCGCCAAGGCGGCATAAGCCTTGTAGAGTTCCCCGTTTTTCGCATCGTTCACCGGGTAATACGGCTCCATTCCCTCCTGCCAATCGGTAGGATATTCTTTTGTGATCACGGTTTTCGGCTGTGTACCGAAATTAAAATGCTTATGCTCGATCACGCGAGTGTACGGAATTTTCCTCTCGGTATAATTCACCACGGCTACGCCCTGATGATTTTCTTCCGCCAGCACCTCGGTTTCAAACTTTAAACTGCGATACTCCAATTTGCCGAGGGAATAGCCGAAATACGCGTCGATCGGGCCGGTATACACGCATTGCTCCGCTTGAGAAAGCCATTCTTCCTTGTTTGCCAAAAAGTCGCAATTCAGGCGCACTTCCGCCCCTTCCAGCATCCGCCCGATCATCGCGGTGTACCCTTCGCACGGGATCCCCTGAAAGCGATCGTTAAAATAATTATTATCATAGGTGTACCGCACCGGCAGGCGCTTGATGATAAACGCGGGCAGTTCGGTGCAATCTCTGCCCCATTGCTTTTCGGTATATCCTTTGATCAGTTTGGTATACACATCCCGCCCCACGAGGCTGATCGCCTGCTCTTCCAGGTTTTTCGGCTCACCCGTGATCTCGGCTTTTTGGCTTTCCAATACCGCCTTGGCCTCGGCAGGGGTGGAAACGCCGAACATCCGGCTGAATGTATTCATATTAAACGGCAGGTTATACATCTCGCCGTGATAATTCGCCACCGGCGAATTGACGAAATGGTTAAACTCCGCAAAAGAGTTGACATAATCCCATAACTTCCGATCCGAAGTATGAAAAATGTGGGCGCCGTAACGGTGCACATCGATCCCCTCGATCTTTTCGGTGAAAAGATTCCCGCCGATATGCGCGCGTTTTTCCAGCACCAGCACACGCTTGCCTTTTTGAACCGCTTCATGCGCCACGACCGCGCCGAACAGCCCGCTTCCCACAATCAATACATCATATGGTTTCATGGTTAAATTCCCTTTCTTACAATTACGATAGACAGATTTATTGAAATGCATGCTGAA
>CACXFE010000127.1 GCA_902766855.1 Oscillospiraceae bacterium
GCAACCACGCGGTTTACGGTACTGGCGGCGGCGCAGGAAAATCATCCTCCTGCTGCGACCGGGGGAAACACTTCTTCCGGCTCGGGAGAAAACGCTTCTTCGGAATCCACGGAAAATACTTCTTCTGAAACTTCGGAACACACTTCTCCGAAAACCGGCGATCACAGCCATGTGGAACTTTGGATCACCTTTATGCTTCTGTCCGGCGTGGGGCTGATTGCGGCCGTGTATATTCGCAAACGGAAAAGAATATAATCGGGTAAAAATCATAATCTGACGGGAGTCAAACCCCGTCAGATTATAATTTTAAGGCAAAACTTTTTCCACACTGTAAAGGGATTGCAGCACCGAAAAATTGGTACGGAAAAGAGAGTTCAGGTTCCAAAAACTAATGCCGCCAAGGCCGTATTCCGTCACCAGTTCATATTTGGCGCGCAGGCTTCTGGCGTCTTCAAACCAAACTTCATGCTGTTTTCCGGCCGTATCGTAATAGCGGAAAAACGGGGATTGCGCCGCGGCGTCAAATTGGATCGCGGCTTTGACCTCCCCCGCAAGCGTTACGGCACGAAGATTGGTGAGCGGGCGAGCGGCCGTGCCTTGCACGAAGGGGAGCGTCCAATCATATCCGTAATTCGGCACTCCCATCAGGATTTTCCCGGCCGGCATCGCCGAAACGGCATATTCCAACACACGCCGCACCATATTCAGCGGGGCAACCGCCATGGCAGGGCCGTAGGTGTATCCCCATTCATAGGTCATTAACACCACATAGTCCGCTGTTTGGCCGTGAAAAGCGTAATCGTGCGCGGTGTATAAAAGTCCTTGTTGATCGTCAGACACTTTCGGCGCCAAAGCGGTTACCACGATGGCTCCGATTTGATGCATCCGATCGGTCAGGCGGCGCAGAAAACCGTTATAACTTTCCCGGTCAAAGGGATAAACATATTCAAAGTCGAGGTTTACGCCGTAATACCCACCTTGAACAAGCGTGCTTTCTATCTTGCTAAGCAGAGTGTCTTGTGCGGTCTGATCGGTCAGGACGGTGTGGGCAATGTCGCTCGAAAACCCGCCTTGCGCGCGCAGGTTGGTGACCGTCATCAAATTGGCGGCCCGTTCCCCGGCGGAAAACCCGGTATCCACCTCGAAGGTCGGCGTCAGGTTGCCTTGTGGGTCGGTACGGTAGGAGAAGGGGCTTAAAAAGGTGAGGTAGGGGAGCGTTTCTAATAGGGTGCTGTCAGCGGCGTTTGTCATGTATCCGTTCACTACGATTTCACGGCCGGTATGTGTATCCGCCCCGGTTGCGCCGGTGGGGATCACCAAGGCTTGCCCGACCGATAACACATCCGGGTTTTGTAATTGGTTGGCGGCGATGATCGCCGCCGCCGGCACGCCGAAAGCGCGGGAGATCCGGTAAACGCTGTCCCCGCGTTTTACTACATATATTTTCAAAGAAATCATCCTTTCATAAGAAAGATCGGCAACATTCTCGCCTTATTCCAGTGTATTCCCGGAAAAAGCGGGTGCTACAAAAAAGAAATCCCTTTCCGGCGCGAAAACGGATGAAAAAACACAAAGAAATAATGATTGCAAAAAATCACCTATTGTATTATAATTTACAGTAGGTGATTATTTTTTATCAGATAGGAGAACAATCGTGTCATTTCCTCTTGAAAACATTCGGAATTTTTGTATTGTGGCCCATATTGATCACGGGAAATCCACTTTGGCGGATCGGCTGTTGGAGTTGACGAAATCGGTCGCTCAACGGGATATGGAAGAACAGATCTTAGACAGTATGGATTTGGAGCGGGAACGCGGCATTACCATCAAGGCTCATGCCGTTACCTTATATTACACCGCGAAAGACGGGCAGGAGTATGAACTGAACCTGATCGACACCCCGGGACATGTGGACTTTAATTATGAGGTATCGCGCTCTTTGGCGGCTTGTGAGGGGGCGGTGCTGGTGGTGGACGCCTCACAGGGGATCGAAGCCCAGACGCTTGCGAACACCTATCTGGCGGTGGATCACGGGTTGGAGATCCTGCCGGTGATCAACAAAATCGATCTGCCTTCCGCTGAGCCGGAGCGAGTAAAAAAGGAAATCGAAGATGTGATCGGCATCCCGGCGGAAGACGCGCCGTTGATCTCCGCCAAAACCGGGATCAATGTGGAAGAAGTGTTGGAGCGCATCGTAACCGATATTCCGGCGCCGAAAGGGGATGTAAATGCGCCGCTTTCCGCGCTGGTGTTTGATTCGTATTATGATCCGTACAAAGGGGTTGTGGTATATTTCCGCGTGATGAGCGGAAAACTGAAATCGGGCGATCGCATCCGTATGATGGCAACCGGCGCCGATTTCGACACGGTGGAAATCGGGCGGAAGCGCGCCACTTCGATGGAGCCGTGCGAAGTGCTGGAAGCCGGGGAAGTAGGCTATTTGACCGCCTCGATCAAGACGGTCAATGAAGCGCGGGTTGGCGATACCGTTACTTTGGCGGAGCAGCCCGCCGCCGAGCCGCTGGAAGGCTATCGCAAGGTCAACCCGGTGGTTTTTTGCGGCATTTACCCGGCAGATGGGGCGAAATATCCCGATCTTCGTGACGCGCTGGATAAGTTGAGTTTGAATGACGCCTCGCTTTTATTCGAGCCGGAGAGTTCCACCGCGCTGGGATTCGGCTTCCGTTGCGGCTTTTTAGGGCTTTTGCATATGGAAATTATCGAGGAACGGTTGGAACGGGAATATAATTTAGATCTTGTGACCACCGCCCCCAGTGTGGAATACCGTTTTGTGCTGACAAACGGTGAAACGATCACGGTAGATAATCCCACCAACTATCCCGATCCCGCTGTGATCGCCGAAGCGTTGGAACCGGTGGCGGATGTGCATATTTACAGCCCGAGCGAGTATGTGGGCACAATCATGCAGTTGTGCGAGGAACGGCGCGGCGTGTACACCGATATGAAGTACATGGGCGACCGGGTGGATATTCATTATATTATGCCGATGGGCGAAATCGTGTATGACTTTTTTGACGCGCTGAAATCCCGCACCAAAGGCTACGCCAGTTATGATTATGAAGCCAAAGGCTATGAAAAATCCAAACTGGTAAAACTGGATGTGTTGTTGGCGGGGGATTCGGTAGATGCGCTTTCCTTTATTGTACACAGCGATAACGCATATGCCCGCGCCCGCCGCATTGCGGAAAAATTGAAAGAATTTATCCCCCGGCAATTATTTGAAGTGCCGGTTCAGGTGGCGGTTTCGGGGAAAATCATCGCGCGGGAAACCGTGAAAGCCTTGCGCAAGGATGTGCTTGCCAAGTGCTACGGGGGCGATATTACCCGCAAGAAAAAATTGTTGGAAAAACAAAAAGAAGGCAAGAAGCGAATGCGGCGGCTCGGAACCGTGGAAGTGCCGCAGGAAGCCTTCATGGCAGTTTTGAAACTGGATGAATAAGGAGCAGAGTATGAGCAGAAAAACAGCACGGCAAAAAGCCATGATGCGCCGCAATCTTTTTTTAACGGGATGCGCTTGCGTTTTGATCCTGATCGGGGTTTTGGCAGGATTTGCCGTAAAAAAATTAACAGAAAAACCGAAGCCCGAAAAGCCGGCGGAAACGACCGTGTCTTCTGATCAAAGCGAACAAACGGCGCCGGTTTCCGGCGACGATACGCCCAGTTATCCCGCCGAGGGGCCGAACGGATTGGATGCGAATTACCGCGTCTTATTCTTGGTGAACGGCAAACATCCGTTGCCGGAGAATTATGAATATGAAAAAGATCTGATCACCATCCCACAAGAGTATAAAAACGGGCAGTTGGATCAGATCAACAAAGATATCTGGCCATATATGAAAGCCATGATCGACGCGGCGTGGGCGGATGGCGTAAAACTGTATGTCTGGTCGCCTTATCGGTCATATGCGATTCAGAATATGCTTTTCCAAAAACAGGTGAATCGTGTTAAAACCGCGGATATGACCACCGAGCAGGCGGAAGAACTGGCTTCCACCGTGGTGGCGCGCCCGGGAACCAGCGAGCATCATACCGGGCTTGCGGCCGATTTCAACATGGCGGATGATCGCTTTGAACAAACCGAAATGTTTGCATGGCTTCAAAAACACGCGGCGGATTACGGCTTTATTATGCGATATGCCGGCGATAAGCAGGAGATTACCGGCGTCATCCACGAATCCTGGCACTATCGCTTCGTCGGGATCAATACCGCGAAAGAAATCAACCGCCTCGGAATGTGTTTGGAAGAATATCTCGAACATATCGGGGAAATGCCTGCCGATTCATGAGCCGCGCTGTTTTTGCGCATATTCGGAAGGGGAAAGCCCGAAATGCCGCTTGAAACAGCGGGAAAAATAACTGTAATCGGAAAAACCGCATTCCAGCGCGATTTCGGATAATGTTCGCTTTTCTTTCTTGATCTCCTTCCTGGCATATTCCAGCCGCAAAATCCGAATATAAAGGGTGGGGGGAAGCCCGGTGATCGCTTTGAAACGGCGGCAAAAATAGGCTTCATCATAGCCGAAAAGTCGGCTCAATTCCCCGGAAGAAAGGTCTTCTTTGAAATGCTCCCCCGCGTAAGCAATCACTTCTGTAAAGGCGCCGCCCGGTTCGACGGCGCTTTTTGTTTTTTCCGGGCAATGGCGGTAACAAAGACCGATCAGTTCGTAAATCTTTCCAACTACCAGTAAGGGCGAAAAGGAATCTCCCTTTAATTCTTCGGAAGCAATGCTTTCCGCTAAACGCAGAATTTCCGGATGAGAGGTAACAGGAAGGAAATCGGTTTGCCGCTGAAATAGGGGAATCAGATATTTTGCACTGGCGTGGGAAGCGTTAAAAAAGGCGGCAATATCAAACATGATAGTAAGATAATGCACTCCGTTTTTTCCTGCCACGCCGCGATGCGGCCGTGTGGGCGGGCAGATTACCAGCGTGCCGGCGGGTGCTTCCAGTTCCCGGTCGCCAAGGGTGACAAGCAGGCTGCCCGAACGGATCAGCAGCAGTTCCATCCGCTCATGCCAATGGGTGGCGAAAGCGAGCGTGCCCGCGGGCATGGGGGAATGATTTAAAATTTTAACGGCGCTGTCGCCATACAAAACAGGCGTAAGTTCTTTTTGAAAATCCAGCGGCAACGAAATCACCTCAAAAAGTCAAAAATGTCAAAGTGAACGGCAAAATTGTTATACCATCGCTTATAAGGTTATGGTATCATAAAAGTGCTGAAAAAGCAAGTAACGAATGAGGTGATAACTTTGAAAATCGGCGTGTGCGTTTATTTTTCTCAACTGGAAGGAATGTCAAAAAAGTTTGAGGATCTTTTGGCGCAGGGGTTTGATAACTGCCAACTGATCTCATGGAATCCCGCGGCCTGGACGGACGAAAATGCCGTGGAATTAAACAAGCTGATCGCAAAATACGGCATTGCAATCTCGGCGTTTTGGTGCGGCTGGGAGGGCCCGACGGTTTGGGATTTTTATGACGGACAGATCACCCTTGGCTTGGTTCCCCCCGAATATCGCACGGTCAGGATCAAAAACCTGTGTGACGGCGCGGATTTTGCCAAAAAACTCGGGGTGACGAATGTGGTGACGCATATGGGCTTTATCCCCGAAAACCCCAACGATCCGCAGTTCGCTCCGTTTTGCGTGGCGGTGCGCACGGTGGCGGAACACTGCAAACAAAACGGGCAGAACCTGTTGTTTGAAACCGGGCAGGAAACACCGGTGACCATGCTGCGCTGTTTTGAAAAGGTAGGAACGGATAATCTGGGAGTTAATCTGGATACCGCGAATCTGATTTTATATGGAAAAGCCAACCCGGTAGACGCATTGGATGTTTTCGGAAAATATGTGATGAATCTGCACGCGAAAGACGGGCGCTATCCGGTGAACGGGCATGATTTGGGCGAAGAAACCGCGATCGGGCAGGGAAAAGTGGATTTTGAGGCGCTTTTCAAAAAACTGCATGAACTCGGGTACGATTCCTATGTTACCATTGAGCGGGAGATCACGGGCGAGCAACAAATCGCGGATATTTTAGCGGCCAAAGAATATCTCGGAGCAATCATTGACCGTATTTATAAGCAAAATTGACTTGAAAAAAGCATGGTCCGGCGCCCTACGGTGCGGATATTATAACGAGAGAACGGAGATTGTAGCATGATGAAAATTGCATTAGTCGGCGTTGGTGGGATCAGCGGCGCCCATATCCCGGCATGGAACAGCATGCAGGACGCGGAGTTGGTGGCGTTATGCGATATACGCCCCGAACAAATGGAGAAGTATCCCGAACAACGGCATTACACGGATTTTGATCAGATGCTGGAGGCGGAGCAAATCGATATTCTCGATATTTGCCTGCCTACCTATCTGCATGCCGATTTCGCCATCAAAGCGATGAACAAGGGGATCCATGTGTTGTGTGAAAAACCGATTTCGCTGAACCGTGAAGATGTAAAACGGGTGGGCGAAGCGGCAAAAGCCAACGGCGTGAAATTTATGGTGGCGCAGGTGCTGCGCTTTTGGCCGGAATATGAGATCGTGAAAACCCTTTACGATCAAAAAACATACGGGAAATTGCTCTCCGGCTCCATGACGCGGCTTGGATGCTATCCCAAATGGAGTTGGGACAGTTGGATGATGGATGAAAAACGGAGCGGTTTGGTGCCGTTTGATTTGCATATCCACGATGTGGATTTCATGGTGTACGCTTTCGGAAAACCCAACAAGGTTACAGATTACCGTGCGCGCCGCCCGGAGCAGGATTATATCAACGCGGTGTATGAGTATGACGGTTTCTTTATCACCACAGAGGCTTCGTGGTATGCGTCCCCTTATCCGTTCAGCGCGGCGTTTCGCTTCCAGTTTGAACATGCCGTGGTGGCATGGGAAAAAGGCGAGATGACGATTTATGAGGAAAACGGAAAAATCTGGAACCCCGTTTCAACGGATGCGGCGAACGATACCGGGAATATCGGCTTGCCGAAAAGCGACGCTTATGCGAACGAGATCCGTTATTTCGCGGATTGCGTGAAGAAGGATGAAGAACCGGCAAAAGTTGACCTTTCGGAACTGGAAACCGTGATCGATCTTTTGAAATCTTTATAACATAAATCTGTAAACATATTTGAAACGCCCCGAAGAATCACTCTTCGGGGCGTTTTCCGCGGTAGGTTTCCGTTTATTATGCGTTGGTAAGCAGTTCACAGACCAGTTCGCTGTGTTCGGCGGGATCCGGCACGGTGGTGCCGCTGATCAGGCA
>CACXFE010000128.1 GCA_902766855.1 Oscillospiraceae bacterium
GCGGGTTTGAAAATCGGCCGCGGTCAACCGATCCGCCGCCCGCAGAAGCGGCTCGATTTCACCGCATTCGCTGCCGAACATCAAGGCTTCGCACCCCATAGCCGCTAAAACAGAAACGCCGCCCAACGCAAAATTCTGCGCGGTGGACATGGCGTAAGGCACCGGCAGTTCCAACACTAAGTCTGCGCCGTTCAATAAAGCGGCTTTGGCGCGCAGGCGTTTTTCGGCAATCGCCGCTTCCCCCCGCTGCACAAAATTACCGCTCATAACACACATGACCGCCCCATGCCGCCGGGCTTCCGCGATCAGTGCTTTATGCCCGTTATGGAACGGATTAAACTCCGCGATGATCCCGATACTTTGCAAAATCTCACTTCTTTTCAAAAAAAACTTGAAAAAACGGTTTCTATCAAGTATTATATATTAGTTAGAGCATCTTTTGCAAGAATATTTTTCCATTGGAGGAAGGAATATGAAAATTTTTGTTGTAAACGCGGGCAGTTCATCCCTCAAATATCAGTTGATTGATATGGAAAATGAACAGGTTATTGCCAAAGGTTTATGTGAGAGGATCGGGGTAACCGGCAAAATCTCGCACAAAGCGGCAAACGGTGCCGTTTATGAAGCCGAAACCCCCATGCCCACCCACAGCGAAGCCTTTGACGCGGTGGTATACGCCTTAACCAAGAGCGAAGCCAAAGTGATCGATTCGTTTGATGAGATTTCCGCCATCGGTCACCGCATCGTGCAAGGCGGCAGTATTTTCCCGAAATCTTGCCTTGTCACCCCCGATGTTCTTACCAAAATTGAAGAACTCGGCGCTCTTGCCCCGCTTCACAACCCGGCGCACGCCCTTGCCATTCGTGCCTGTATCAAAACATTCGGCGATAAGATCCCGCAAGTTGTGGTGTTTGATACTTCTTTTCACCAGACCATGCCGCCCAAAGCCTTCATGTATGCCCTGCCCTATGAATATTACGAAAAATACGGCGTGCGGAAGTACGGCGCGCACGGCACTTCCCACCGCTTCGTGAGCGACCGCGTTGCCGCGATCGAAGGAAAACCGAAGGCGGATCTGAAAATCATCACCTGCCATTTAGGAAACGGCTGCTCGATCACCGCGATCAAAGACGGGGTTTGTGTAGATACCTCCATGGGCTTCACCCCGCTTGACGGCTTCATGATGGGCACCCGCTCGGGGACGCTCGATCCCTCCGCGTTGACCTTTATTGCCGAAAAGGAAAATCTTTCCGCGGCGGATATTAACCGCATCTGCAATAAAGAATCGGGTATGCTCGGCATTTCCGGCGTATCAAACGACAACCGGGATGTAAGCGCCGCCGCCGAAGCCGGCAATCAGCGCGCACAGTTAGCCACGGATATGCAGCGCTATCAGATCCTCAAATTCATCGGTTCCTATATCGCCGCCATGAACGGAGTGGATGCGATCGCCTTTACCGGCGGCATCGGTGAAAATGATCCCGAGTTGCGCGAATATGTTTGCGAAAACCTCGCTTTCCTTGGCGTGCAAATTGATCGGGAAGCCAACCGCACACGCGGAAAAGAGATCCGCATTTCCACGGATGAAAGCCGCGTCAATGTTTATATCATTCCCACCAATGAAGAACTGGCAATCGCGCGCGACACGCTTGCCATTATTTCAGAATAATCTTTTTCGGAGGGTGTCATGACTATTACCGAACTGAAAGAAATCATTGCCTCCGGCGGGTTTGACCGGGATTTTACCATGCTGTACGGCGAAACCGCCACCGCCCGCGAACGCTTCATGAAAGCGGCGGAGCAATTTGAATCCCTGTATCCCGAGCGGGAGGGAATCCGCTTGTTTTCCGCCCCCGGCAGAACCGAAATCGGCGGAAATCATACCGACCATCAGCACGGCTCCATTCTTGCCGGCAGTGTGGATCTTGATGTGATCGCCATTGTCGCCCCGAATCAGGACGGAAAAGTTCGCATCAAATCGGAAGGTTATGAGATGGACACAGTGGATGTGCGGGAATTAGACGCCGTCCCGGCGGAAACCGGGCGTGCGGCGGCGCTGATCCGCGGGGTACTGAATCGGTTTGCGGATTTGGGGTGCCCGCTCTCCGGCTTCAACGCTTACACCACCTCCAATGTGCTGAAAGGCTCCGGCCTTTCCTCCTCCGCCGCCTTTGAAGTGCTGATCGGCAACATCGTAAACGGGCTGTTTTTCGGCGGCGCGGCCGATGCGACGACCATTGCGAAAATCGGGCAATTTGCCGAGCGGGAATATTTCGGAAAGCCCTGCGGCCTGCTTGATCAGATGGCAAGTTCTCTCGGCGGGTTTACCTATGCCGATTTTCATGATCCGCAAAATCCCGTCACCGAAACGATCGACCTGGATCTGCACGCTTTCGGCTACACGCTTTGCGTGGTAGATACCGGCGGCAATCACGCCAATTTAACACAGGATTATGCCGATATCACCATCGAATGCAAGGCCGTGAGCAACGCCCTTGGGGTTGACTTTTTGCGGGACGCCGATCCGGATCGGTTCTATGCCTCGCTCGCCTCTCTTCGCAAAACCTGCGGTGACCGGGCGGTTTTGCGAGCCTACCACTTCTTTAACGAGCAACGCCGCGTAGGGGAAATGCGGGCGGCTTTAAAAGCGGCTGATTTTGCCACATTCCTTCGCTTGGTAAATGAATCGGGACATTCTTCGTTCGATTACCTGCAAAACCTGTATTCCCATTCCGCGGTATCCGAGCAGGGGCTTCCCCTCGCCATCGCCTTGACTGAACGGTTTTTACAAGGGGACGGCGCCTTCCGCGTACATGGCGGCGGCTTCGCGGGAACCATTCAGTGTTATATCCCCACTTCACGCATGGCGGAATATCGCACGATGATCGAAGCGGTGTTCGGTAAAGGCTCCTGCGTTCCGTTGAATATTCGCCCTGTCGGCGGTTATGAACTAAAAAAGTAAATTCTTTCTTGGAC
>CACXFE010000129.1 GCA_902766855.1 Oscillospiraceae bacterium
GTACATATATTTGTCGAAGCGACCGACGGTATTGTGATAATTTCCTTCCAGCCACACCCCGAAATGCAGAATGCGGAAAAACTGCAACGCCTCGCGGAAGTTGCGGGCAGGATAGCGCGGCACCTGCGTCAGTACCTCCGCCAAATCGTCCCGCCCTTGTTTTTTTGCTTCTTCCAAATACCGGTCGGACAGGGCAATCAGGTTATCGATCGCTCTTTTCCCGTATGCATCGGCCTCCTCGCGTTTGGCTGACAATCCTTTGGCGATCGCATCATAATAATTGGGTGACAAATTGGAAAGATAGCCGAGTTCGTGAATATGATGTTCTGCCTTGATCGCCGCCCATTCGCTTTCGGTGAAAATATCCGGCAGATTGGCGACCGTGCGCAAAAACACGATCTGCTCCCCCTCTAAAATCACCGGCTTTTCCTCGTTACAGAGCCGTTCAAACCGATCCGCCATGCGCTCGATGGGCGTTAATCCTTTTGCCGCGTATTCTTCGCCTAAATTCCATGCTACCGTATGGCGATACGCATGATGCCCTTTTTGACGGACGATAAAATCATATAATGCTTGCTGTTTCATGTTAATTTTTCTCCTTTTCCTCGCACGGACGAATCGCAAACGAAAAAGCAATTTCTTTTTCGCACAGTTGATATTTCTCTTCCAATTTCGGGCCGCAGGAATTGGAACCCAGCCCCGAAACCTTGTAATCGATTCTGAGATGCGTTGCCCCGTCCTTTTCCAATTCGTCGGTATGCTCCGCGCGGTACAGGGTTTCCGTGCTGTAATCCGAAACATTGCAGGAAAGCCCGGTTTCGCTTTCTACCACCATTTTTCCGATTTTTAAATAGGTAACGCCGATATGGTTTCCATGCTCCTGCGGGCGGACATACGGGACATACTCTTGTTCGGAAGTGCTTTCATAATACCCCATTTGAGAAGCGTGGTGCATATCGCAATAATTTTCGTGCGGCCCCATCCCGAAATACGAAAACGGTTTGGCATTGCCCGGCAGGCACATCTCAAAGCCCAGCCGCGGCAGATAATAAGCGCCTTGCCGCACCTGTCCCTGCAAAGAGAAGGTGATTTTCCCCGTTGCCGACACGATGATTCGGAGGGTATACCGGAACACCGGGATCCTCGAAACACCGGCGATCGAGCCGGTCACCGTGATGGCGCCGTTGCTGACACCGCAATCATACACTTTGGAAAAGGCGCAATCCAGATTTTCCCCTTGCCAGACATTGGTATTCGCCCAATACACCACCACATTACGGTCGTTATCGGTCGGGGCACGGAAAAGCGACAGTTTCATGCGATCGGACAGTTGCTCTTCCCCGTCGATCACAAGGCTTGTAAACGCGCCGTAAAATTTAGAAAAGGTATACGAAAACCGATCGCCGGCGGCATAGATATAACGGTCATCCTCCGTTAAAGAACAGGCGCCGCTTTCCGGCTTGTTCGGCAACTTCGTACAGGGCAGTTCGTGTTGTGTTTGAGCAACGGTCTTTCCGTCTTTCAAAAGTTTTACCGAGAGGTATGCTCCAAACCGGCAGGTGATCGGCTTTTCCTCCACCGCCAACTCACAGGCCGTGTGCGGTGCAAGCGAAAGAGGAACCTGTTTGGTTTCCGCCGTTTTCCCGTCGATCATGATCGAATAAGACAACGCACATTCGGCAAGATCGGTAAAATCATAGCGGTTATACACGGTCAATCGCCCGTTTTCATATTGTGTGCGAATCGGTTGATAGGCGGCTTTGGCTTCCAGGGAACCGGCTTTGAACGAACGGTCGGAAAAAACAAGACCGTCACAGCAGAAGTTCCCGTCATGCGTTAATTCGCCCTCAAAATCGCCGCCGTACTTTTGCACGCCGTTTACCAAAGCCACATGATCCGCCCATTCCCAAATGCAGCCGCCGATCATCTTCGGATACCGGTCGATCAATTCGTTATAATCCCACACATCGCCGGGGCCGTTGCCCATGGCGTGGGCGTATTCGCACAAAAACACCGGCTTGCAAATCTCCGCGGATTCCGCCGCGTTTTTCAGTTCGCCCAGTGATAAATACATCCGCGAATACACATCCGAATTTTGCAGTTCTCCCTGGCGGCAAGCGTCCTCACAATGGATCAGTCGGGAAGGATCGCGCCGTTTGGCATACGCGATCATTTTTTCATGGTTCACCCCATGCGCGCTCTCATTTCCCGTAGACCACATGATGATGCTCGGGAAATTTTTAAACACCTCCACCATGCGCTCCATCCGCTCGACATGCGCCGCTTCCCATTCCGGCCTGGTGCAGGGCCAATCCCCCGAGGTGACATCGTACCCGTTCCCCCCGGCGGTTCTTCTGGAAAATCCGTGGGTTTCAATATCGGTTTCGCACACCACATAAAAGCCCATTTCATCGCACATTTGCATAAATTTCGGCGTGGGCGGATAGTGCGAAGTGCGGATGCAGTTGATATTCAATTCTTTCATCAGGAGAAGATCGCGTTTCAGTTCTTCCTCGGTTTGCCGCCAACCCCCGACGGGGCTTGTATCATGATGGTTCACACCGTGCAGTTTTACCGCGACTCCGTTGATCAGCAATTCATACCGATCGGATATTCTGACGCTTCTCAAACCGGTTTTAAAGGTAAGGATCTCGCCCTCCCGCTCTAATTCCACTGTATACAAAAACGGTTTTTCCGCATTCCACAGAATCGGATCCTGCGGGGCGAAAGAAAAGCGGTTTTCAAAGTCATCTTCGCAAAGCAGCGCGTCTTTCTCAAAGATTTTTACATGCGCACGACCGGCCAGCGCAATCTCGATGCTGTGATCGTTTGGAATGATCTCCACATCTTCGATATGCCCCTCCGGGCGCTGGGTAATATAAAGATCGCGGAAAATGCCGTTATAACGGAAGGCGTCCTGATCTTCCAGATAACTGCCGCAGCACCATTTGAAAACCTTGACCGTGATTTCGTTGCGGCCCGCGCGCACATAGTCTGTGATCTCAAACACCGCCTGCAAGCGGCTTCCGCTGGTATACCCGACATACTCGCCGTTGAGATAAAGAAAAGCACAGGAAGAAACCCCTTCAAAGGTCAAATAGATCCTTCCCCATTTTTGAGCAAGATCAAATTGGCGGCGATAAAAGCCGCAGGGGTTTTCATCCGGCACATAAGGCGGATCGACCGGGTATGGATAATTGATATTGGTATAATTGGGATGGCCGTATCCTTTCAACTGCCAACAGGAAGGCACCTCGATGGTATCCCATTTTTCGATTGTTTCCGGGATTTCGTTTTCGTTTTCAAAATACGCAAAATCCCATTCGCCGTTTAACAAAGTCACTTCCGATTTTCCTCCCGGAATCGCATAACTTCTCGGGGACAATCGGTTTTCGCTTGTTCTATTCAAATCCTCAAACAGTTTCATTGCTTGATCCTCTTTCCGCAAGATCATATTTTCCGCTTTCATATTCAGAATCCTTCCATTGATAATGATAATCGCAGATGCGAATCCTGTCAATCTTTTTTTCCGTTTTTTTGGAAAAGTTTCTCGCTTGTTTCGTCATGTTCCATAAACTTCTTGACCTTTACGGCACAGTATGATAAAGTAAAGCCGAGAATGATTTTCTTGGCGAAAGGCAGGGCTTTGATCATGCAAACATTTTCACCCGAATGCGAGAAGAAACCCTATCTGATCCCGTTGTTTTGGCAAAGGCACGATTCCCATGAAGCCATTGAAACCGAAATGCGCAAAATGAAATCCGCCGGGATCCACACATTTGTCATGGAGCCGCGCCCCCACCCGGACTATCTCGGGCAAGGCTGGTGGGACGATGTTGACTTTGTTCTGAAAAAGGCGGAGGAACTGGATATGTTCCTTTACTTTTTCGATGACGGCACCTATCCGAGCGGCACCGCCAACGGTGAACTTGCACGGCGCTATCCCGAATATACCAAGCGTTATTGGGCGCAACAGCATATGGACGCCACCGGCCCCCTGCCGCATGCGCATTTTTTGATCGACGACTGGCTTGGCGAAAACGAAAGCGTGTTGCGCATCCTTGCCGCAAAGCGTACCGACCGCGATCAGATGCTGGACGCCGATTCACTGGTCGATGTGACCGGGTACTATCGGCACGGTCGCCTTTACTGGCCGGTGCCCGAAGGCGAATGGCGCGTTTTTCTGATCAAAAAAACCGCACAAGGCGAAGAAGAACATACCCGCTTGTATTGCAATCCACTGGTTAAAGAAGCGGTAGGAAAATATTTAGAAATCGTGCATGAAAGCCACTACGCCCGGTATGCCGATCAGTTTGGCAAACGCATTCTCGGCTTCTTCACGGATGAGCCGCGGTTCGGCAACACCACAGGCTATGACCGCATCATCGGATTGAGTAATATGCCGCTCCCCTGTTCGGATGAATTGTTGACTCTGCTGTCCGATTCGCCTTTGGGGGACTTTGCAAAATATCTTCCGCTTTTGTGGTACCCGGATCAGCAAGAAATCTGCCGGGATGTGCGGTACTTATATATGGATACCGTGTCCCGCCTGTTTGCCGAGAATTTCACCGGGCAGGCAGGCGATTGGTGCCGCGCGCACGGTGTTGAACTGATCGGGCATGTTGTTGAAGAAAACGGCGCACACTCCCGCCTCGGTTACGGTGCCGGCCATTATTTCCGCGCCATGAAGGGGCTGGATGCGGCGGGTATTGATGTTGTATGCAACCTGCTCCCCGAACAGACATCGGGTTATTTTTCCACCCTGTTCAATGATTTTGATTGCGATTTTAATCACTGGGGGCTTGCCAAAATGGCTTCTTCCAGCGCCCATGCCGATCCCAAGAAGAAAAACCGCGCACTGTGCGAAGCATTTGGGGCCTACGGCTGGTCGGAAGGCCTTAAAGTGATGAAATGGATCACCGATCACTTGGCGGTATGCGGCGTGGGCCTGATCACTCCTCATGCTTTTTCGCCCTCGCCGTTTCCCGATGAAGATTGCCCGCCTCATTTTTATGCGCGCGGCAACAATCCGCAGTTCCGTTATTTCGGCATATGGGCGGATTATGCTAATCGGTTGGGTGACGCGCTGAACGCGGCGGAACACCACGCCCCGGTCGCCGTGCTGTATCATGCCGAAGGGGAATGGGGCAGTTATACCGCCGAAGCGGATAAGGCCGAGCCGTTTGAAAAGGCGGTGCGCACGCTTGCCGAGCACCAGATCGATTGCGATGTTGTTTGCATCGACGATTTATTGGAAGCATCGGTAAAAAGCGGCCGGCTTTTGCTGAACCGGGAACAGTTCCGCGCTTTGATCGTACCTTTTACTCCGTGTATCAACGGCGCGTTTTCAGCCAAACTTCATCAGTTTGCCGCAAACGGTCTGCCGGTAATTTTCACTCGCGCGTTCCCGACGCACGGGTACTTCGGGGCGAAAACGGATATGTCCGCGTTCGGCTGCTGCCCGACCGATCAACTGGCTGATACGCTGGCCGCCGAAGGGATTCCCGAACTACAATGCGACACCTATGAGCCGGATCTTCTTGTCACACATTATGATAAGGACGGATTTGATTGGTACTTCCTTGTCAATCAAAGTACAAAAAACGCGGTCGATACCAACCTCACGGTGCAAGACACCCGCAACAGTGTGTTTTATGACGCCATGAACAACCAATACTATCACTGCCGAAAGACCGTGGCGGGCGACCGCTCTGTCATCGATCTTCATCTGGATCCGTGGGAAACGGTCTTTTTGGTTTTCGGTGATGATTGTACCGGCGCCCCCGAAAGGGCGAAACCCGATGCGTGCGACGGCGCGGCGCTCCCCCATGGGTGGGAAATCTCAATAGCAGACGCCAAAGCTTATCCCGCCTTTGCCAAAACCGATTTTCACGAACTCGTCGATCTCTCCCTGCCGGAATATCTGCCGGACTTTGCGGGTACGGTGCGTTACGAAACCGCTTTTATCCTGCCGCCGGATACCGATCTCACCTGCCCTTTATTTGTAAACATTTCAGAAGCGGCCGAAGTGGTGGAAATATCGGTCAACGATGTTCCCGCAGGTATCAAACTAACCCCGCCATACCGCTTTGAAATACCCCGGGATCTCATACGGATTGGTAAAAACCGTCTGACGGTCGATGTTACAAACACCGTGGTAAAAGAAGGGCATCGCAATATTTTCGATCCCTATTTTGCGCAGGATCCAACCGGCATCACCGGCGAAGTGACCATCCTGTTTAAAAAATGTTGACACGAAAAAAACTTTCTTCACACATTGCAGGACAAAAATGCGGCTGACCGCTGCATAAAAACTGAAATTCGTTTTTTGACCAAGCAACCGAAAGAGGAAAGCAGAAAATTATTCTATGCTCCCGGCGGCGATCAAACTGACCCCCGTGCCGAGAAAATCCTCCACGACCACCATCGGAGAAAAAATGAGGGGGCTTTACAGCCGGGTCGGTCAAAGCGCGTTTTTGGGGCAGTTTTTCACACACTCCATGCACAAAATGCACTCTGTACCGTTTCTTCTTTTTCTGGTATTGTCGGTCATGTCAACATCCATCGGGCATACTTGCTTGCATTTTCCGCAATGCACGCAGCGATCCTGATCACAGCGGATGCGAAACAACGCAAAATAACTCATTGGCTTTAAAAACACGGTAATCGGGCACACATACTTACAGAATGCGCGATTATCCCGGAAGAGAAATGCCAGGGCGATCCCGACCCCGTAATACACTATATTCCCGATGAGGAACGCCCAAAACATGATTTTCTCCATATTTCCGGCATGGGCCAGAAAGAGCGCCGATACAAACATCAGCGACGCCGCAAAGGTAAGGTATCGGATCCAACCGAGTTTTTTCCGCGGCGAAGCCGGAACTTGATAGGGGAGAAAATCCAGCACCATCGCCGTCCAACAGGCATAACCGCACCACCCGCGCCCGAAGATCAGCGGCCCGGCGATCTTCGCAACGGCATAATGAATCGTCGCCGCCTCGAACACCCCGGTGAAAAGATAATACCAAAATCCCTCGATCTGCATATTTTCCCGGCAGATCAACCCCAGGTACAACAGCATATACAACCCGACAAGCAACTGCACGATGCGCCTTGCATGCCGGTATTTCCTGCCGAACAAAAAGATCCCGAGGCAGAGCGAACAACCGATATAACTGAAATTAA
>CACXFE010000130.1 GCA_902766855.1 Oscillospiraceae bacterium
CTCCCTCAGCTTTTTGTATGCATTATCTTTGAGGTGAGTGTAAATATTTAGAAAGGGTATGATGTAGCCTCGACTATATCATACAAGTGTAGAGTATGGGTTATTTATTGGGAATTGACATCGGAACTTCCGGTACCAAATCGGCATTGTTTGATGAAAACGGCGGGTTTGTTGCCTCTTATACGGCGGAATACCCGCTGTTTCAGCCAAAAAACGGCTGGGCGGAACAGAAACCGGAAGACTGGTGGGAAGCAGTGAAAACCTCGGTTTCCGCCGTGATCCGAAAAAGCGCCGTTCATCCTTCTGAAATTGTAGGCGTCGGCCTTTCCGGGCAAATGCACGGGCTTGTAATGCTCGATAAAGAAAATCGGGTTTTGCGCCCTTCCATTATCTGGTGTGACCAGCGCACCGAAGCGGAATGCGCCGAACTGGAAAGAGTGATCGGCAAAGAAAAACTGATTGCGATCACAGCCAATCCCGCGTTGACTGGTTTTACCGCATCAAAAATCCTATGGGTAAAGAATCATGAGCCGGAAATTTATGAGCAATGCCGGCATATCCTGTTGCCAAAGGATTATATTCGCCTGATGTTGACCGGGGAATATGCCACAGAGGTTTCTGACGCAGGCGGCATGCAGTTGCTGGATGTTCCGCGCCGTTGTTGGTCGGATGAAATTCTGTCCAAATTGGGGATCGACCGGGCATGGCTTGGTAAAGTATATGAATCCCCGGAAGTGACCGGCACGGTATCGGAAAATGCCGCAGAACTGACCGGGCTGAAAGCCGGCACACCTGTTGTGGGCGGTGCGGGCGACAATGCGGCCGCGGCGGTTGGAATGGGGGTTGTAAAAGAGGGAAGAGGCTTTGTCACCATCGGCACAAGCGGGGTGGTATTTGCCCATACATCCGCCATGCATTTGGATCCGAAAGGCAGGATTCACACGCTTTGCGCCGCTGTTCCCGGGCAATGGCATATCATGGGCGTAACTCAGGCGGCGGGGCTCTCCTTAAAATGGTTTAAGGACAATTTCTGTTTTGAAGAAACCGCCCGTGCCGAACAGCAGGGGGGAAGCGTTTATCAGTTGCTGGATGACATGGCACAAAGCGTTCCCGCGGGGGCAAACGGTCTTTTCTATTTGCCTTACCTGATGGGTGAGCGCACACCGCATCTCGATCCCCATGCAAGGGGCGCTTTTGTCGGCCTTTCTGCTTCACATCAAAAAGCAGACCTGGTTCGTGCTGTCATGGAAGGCGTTACCTATTCGCTGAAAGACTGCCTGAATATTTTCGGGGAGATCGGTGTTTCGGTAGAAAGCATGCTGGCTTGCGGCGGGGGCGCTTCCAGTGCGCTTTGGCGGCAGATGTTGGCGGATAGTTTCGGTTGCGACATTACCTGTACCCGTTCGGCAGAGGGGGCGGCATTAGGCGCGGCGCTGTTGGCGGGTGTCGGCGCGGGCATTTATCACAGTGTGCCCGAAGCGTGCGATGCTGTCTGCAAAACAGGCGATGCTTGCGTGCCGGATGAAAAAACAGCCCCCGTTTACCATGCGCGGCAAAGGCTGTACGATTCCTTATATCCGGCTTTGCAAAACTTTTATAAAGAAAATATCTTATAACAGGTGATATGATCATGTTTAAAATGCTGGTAGCCTTTCCGGGCGGCAAAGACAAAGCCTTGACCATGAGTTACGACGATGGCGTGGATACCGATATGCGGTTGATCGAATGGATGGAGAAGGTGGGGGCGAAGTGTACTTTCAATCTCAATTCCGGTTTATTCGCGGCGGAAACTGCCGTGCGGGCGGAGGATCAGGTGCATTTTCGCCTGCCGAAAAGCCGGGTGGCAACCCTGTACCGTCATCCGTTGTGCGAAGTGGCTACGCACGGATCGATCCATCCGTTTTACCACAAATTGCCTACAAGCAGTATTTTGTGCGATATTTTAGACGACCGGCGAGCCCTGGAAGAACTGTTCGGCAGAATCATCCGCGGGCATGCGTATCCTTACGGGGCTTTTAACGACACGGTGATCGAGGCGCTTCAACAGGCAGGTATTGTCTATGCCCGCACCACCCGTGCGCATCGGTCGTTTATTCTGCCGCAAGATTGGCTTCGGTGGGATCCTACCTGCCATCATAACAATCCGCAACTGCCGGAATTGACCGAGCGGTTTGTCACCCAAAAAGTGGGGCGCGATGAAGACGGATGGCTTTTCTATTTGTGGGGGCATACCTATGAATTCCGCAAGGACAATAATTGGAACATCATGAAAACCTTTTTGGAAACCGTTTCACAGGGAAAGGATATTTGGTTTGCCACCAATATCGAGGTGTATGAATATCTCACGGCTTGGCGGAGCCTTGTAACATCAGCCGACGGCCGCATTCTCTATAATCCGACCGCCACTGATGTGTGGATCAAAACCTGCGAACGGTCGTCCAAACCTACCGAAACAATCAAAATTCCCGCCGGGGAAGCCGTAAGTTTAGGATAAAGGAGCATTAGCGTGAAAAATCACGCTAAAAATACAAAGACGCCTGTTTCTCGCCTTTGTTATCAAAGGCAACCGAAACAGATGCGATAGGATCATCACCGTTTCCGTGATTTTTTATCGCATTTTGTGTCTTGGAAAGAAATGGTGATGATGATATGAAAATCGGGGCACAGTTTTACACGGTAAGAGATTACTGTAAAGAGTTAGACAGTTTTGCGGAAACCTTGAAAAAAGTTGCCGAAATCGGGTACCGTTATGTTCAAATATCGGGGACCTGCCCGTATGAGGCGGAGTGGTTAAAAAACGAACTGGATCGGAACGGACTGCAATGCGTGTTGACGCATATCCCTGCGGATTCGCTGAAAAATGAAACCGATTCGGTGATCCGAAATCATGATGTTTTCGGGTGCCGCTATGTGGGATTGGGTTTTTATTCTTTCGGGGATCATTTGGAAAAGTTCGATGAATTTTGTGAGCAATTCCACCCGGTTGCCCGGCGTTTGAAAGATGGCGGAAAATATTTCATGTATCATAATCATGATCAGGAATTCAAAAAAGTCGGCAACCAAACGCTGCTGCAAAAACTGGCGGAAGAGTTCAGCGCCGAGGAAATGGGTTTCACGCTGGATACTTTCTGGGTACAGGCCGGGGGCGCTGATCCGGCACAATATCTTGAACTGTTGGCAGGCAGAATCCCTTGTATTCACTTAAAGGATTACGCATATGGCAGAAAAATGGCGGTTATAGGAGAAGGGAATATCAACTTTGACCGTGTTTTTGAAAAGGCAGAAGCCGGCGGAACGGAATATATGCTGGTCGAGCAGGACGACTGTGGCGGAAAAGATCCTTTTGAGTGCTTAAAAAGGAGTTACGAAAATCTTAACAGTTTCGGTTTTCGGTAAACATTAAGATCATATCAGGAAAGCGA
>CACXFE010000131.1 GCA_902766855.1 Oscillospiraceae bacterium
CGGCGGTTTTCCAAGTATTTTGCGGGTGTAATATCCAGGTTTTTGCGGAACAGGCGATCGACCGTACTGCGGCTGACAAAAAACACCTCGCACAATTTCCCCGCCGAACAGTCTTCCGTAAAATGCGCATCCGTATACGCCAACATTTTTAACAAAAGCGGCGGCAGCAAGGCGGCGGATCGGGTATTGATTTTTTGCTTTTCCAACAGCGCCAGTATTTCCATCACCGCCGCCACCCTTGTGATAGAATCCGGCCGATCGTTTTCTTGCTCCTGCAATGCCGTTTCCAAAAGACGGAGCAACTTTTGCTGATTTTCCCTGCTTAAACGGAGGTGATTGCCGCTCCCCTTCTCACGCTCAAAAAAAGGAGCAAGCAAAGGCAAAAACCCTTCTTCCGCATACAGCCATAAACAGTAGCAATCGTGTACCCCGTCAGCGCGGTAGATGCAGTAGTGGATCTCGTTCGGCTTTGTAATGATCACATCCCCCGCCTCCACCGGGTATATTTTATTTTCCACCGCGAAAGAAACCAACCCGCTGATATTGAAATACAGTTCGCAATATCGGTGCATATGCGCCTGATCCCGCGGGTGCAAAGACTGCCGGATCTCCTTTGGGCGGTGTTCGATCCCCGCAAATAACCCCCCGATTTTAAAAAGCGGCAGTAAAATATGTTGTTCCATTTTCTCACCTTGACCAAAATTGCATGTTTTTTGCCTTATTTCTCATAGTAAAATGATATTTTATGTGATATATATAACATATTTCATATCAAAAGTAAAGAAGAAAAGGATTTGTTTTATGTATTCATTGCCTGTTTTTGTCTTATTGCTCCTTACCGTCACCACCGGTGCGACCGCCGGCATTTTGCGCGGCGTCTACTCTAAAACCAACCCGATGACCGGGAAAAACCTTTGGCGGTTCAATTTTTTTCAGAATCTCGCCTGTTGCTGTACGATCGCGGCGATCGGCCTTTGTTCCGGATTCAGTTTTCATTTCAGCCTGTTTTCGGTGCTTCTCGGCGTTCTTCTGGCCGCCGCCAACATCCTTAGTATTCTGTTTATGCTGAAAGCGCAGGCGATCGGGCCTTTTTCCTACACCACGGTGATCGTATCCCTTTCCGCCATCATTCCCACTTTCAGCGGTATGTTGTTCTTCCGGGAGCGCGTGTCCTGGATTCAAATGATCGGCGTGGGATTGATGATCTGCTGTATTCTGCTTTCACCCGAACACCATGACGATGAATCCCGCTCGGTCGGGCTTCGCTGGATCACCTGCTGCGCCCTCGCTTTTATCGGCAGCGGTACAACAGGCGTCACGCAGAAATTCCATCAGAACTCCGCGGAGCATCATTCGGAATTTGCCGCATTGCTACTGACCTGCATGTTTCTTTCCATGCTTTTTTCGGGATTTGAACTGATTTTGGAGCATAAAAAAAATCCGACCGACACCCCGGATCATCCTACCCGCTCGCAACTGCTCATTCCCCTGATCGCCGGCCTTTGCTTCGCCTTCCCGCACACGATCAATTTGTTTCTTTCGGGCAAATTGCCGGCAATCGTTTTCTTCCCGATCGTCAATCTCTGCCCCATGCTCCTGCAACTGCTTTATGCGGTTCTCATCTTTAAAGAGAAACTTTCCCTCCGGCGAAAAATCGGCATTTTGTTCGGTATTCTTGCCACCATAGTCATCAGCGGAATCATCGGCTGAAAAAACAAGTCGGTGCAACTGTAAAGAAAAGATATAGCAATCGTTTCGATTTTATGATATACTGATTATAATATGGGAGGGAATGTTATGAAAAAAGTTTTATCGTTTGATTTCGGCGCTTCCAGCGGGCGTGCCATGCTTGCAGAATTGAACGGCGGCAAAATATCCATGACGGAAATTCACCGTTTCAGCAACGATCCGGTCATCGTGAACGGCACCATGTACTGGGATGTACTGCGCCTGTTTTTTGAAATTAAAGCCAGCATTACCAAAGCCGTCAACGCGGGCGGGTTTGATGCCATCGGCATTGATACCTGGGGCGTGGATTTCGGCTTGATCGACCGGCACGGTAAACTGATCGGCAACCCGGTGCATTACCGCGATCTCCGCACCGAATCCATCCCCGAAGAAGTTTTTCGCCTGATCCCGAAGGATGCGATCTACGAAAAAACCGGCACGCAATTCATGCGCTTCAACACCTTATATCAACTGATGTATTATAAACTGCATGAGCCGGAAGCATTGGA
>CACXFE010000132.1 GCA_902766855.1 Oscillospiraceae bacterium
AATATCGTCGGGCGTGATGTCGATCCCGTCGGTATAAACGCGATCCCCCAGCGTGATGCAAAGGGGCATCAGCGTGACATGATAGCGTTCCCGCAATTCGGGGCTTAAATCGGTGGTACTGTCGCTTGTAATGATGAGTTCGGCAGCCATGGTCATTCCTCCGTAGATTTAAGATTCTTTTGTTTGTAAGGTCGGTTTTCCGCGCAAACCGCAAGAAAACGCACGATTCCTGCCATATAAAAGGATACTACGGCCATTCTACCACATTTTTTCCAAATACGCAATCAATTTTTCAAAAACAAAGAAACTTGCAATTCCGGCGGGATTGGTGTATCATGGAAAAAAACACCGGGGAGACAGGTATGCTGAAACGAAAATGGTTTCTTTATTTAACGGAATTTTTCGCGGGAATGTCGGTCATGGCGATCGAATTGGGGGCAAGCCGGTTACTGGCACCGTATTTTTCTTCTTCCCAAATTGTTTGGACGATCATCATCGGCGCTATTATGATCGCAATGGCCTTGGGCAATTTATGGGGCGGCAGATCGGCGGATCGGAATCCTTCGCCCGACAGGTTGTACGGCAGGCTGCTGATTGCGGCGGTTTGGGTGGCGGCGATCCCGTTTTGCGGAAAATATGTGATCGCGTTGATTTCCCTTTTATTGGCATTATTGGCGGGGCAGCAGTTTTTGATCTGGGCATCTTTGCTTTCTTGCCTTGTGCTGTTTGTTTTCCCGCTGATGCTGCTCGGTACGGTTTCGCCGTCCCTTGTGAAATACACGGTCAACAACCTCGGCGAAAGCGGAAAAACGGTGGGGGAACTCAATGCGTTGAATACCGTCGGGTCGATTATCGGCACTTTCACGCCTACTTTTCTCACCATTCCCGCCGTGGGAACGGCATGGACTTTTTTGATTTTCGCGGGCATCTTGCTGGCCATCGCCTCGTGTTATTTTTTGTTTGAACGGCGGGGGCGGATCCGGGCGGCGGTCGCGGCAGTGCTGGCGGTGATTTTTGCCTTTTCCGGCTCTACTGCCACCTTCGCTTTTACCGGGGGCGAAACGGTTTATGAAGACGAATCAATCTACAATTATTTGCAGGTTACCGAAACCGAAAAACAGATCAGCCTTTCCACCAATGTGCTGTTCGGAGTGCAATCGGTTTTGGTGAAAAACGGGAAATTGACCGGGATGTATTATGATTACGCTTTGGCGGCGCCGCTGATGGCTTGCGGAAGGGAAACCCCGCCTCGCATCTTGATTTTAGGGTTTGGAACGGGCACTTACGCCCTTTCCTGCCGCCGGTATTTCCCGGGCTGCACGATCGACGGGGTGGAGATCGACAACAAGATCATCGAACTTGCCTATACCCGTTTCGGGGTGCCGCGAAACGCGCCGGATCTTCATGTGACCGAGTTTGACGGCCGCGCTTTTTTGCGGGGCGCCGGCCGATACGATGTGATCATGGTAGACGCTTATCGGGATATTACCTTTCCGTTTCAGATGTCCAGTGTGGAATTTTTCAGCGAGGTGCGCGATCACCTGACTGAAAACGGCGTGGCGGTGATCAATCTGAATATGCGTTCTCAAAAAGAAAATTCCATCGGGGATTATCTGTGTGATACGGTCGGCGCGGCGTTTGACCGGGTGTATGTGGCCGATTGCGAAGGAAACCGCGAGGTATTTGCTTTTTCAGACGGTGAATGCCTTTCCCGGTTTGAAACGGCGCTTGCCGAAGAAGAAGGGGAGTTCCCGCAGATGATGCGGAAGGTGAATCGCGCGTTAACGCCGTATACGCCGGGAAAGTTGCTTTTGACAGACGACCGGGCGCCGGTGGAATTGTTGGGGATGCGGGTGATCGATGAACTGATCGCGGAGGAACTGACCTATTATAAGCAACTGCTGGCGGGGCATAGCGTGCCGGAAATGATCGACTTATTGACCGAGTGACGCCGGATGAAGGCGGGTATTTGTTCTATACGCTTTTACAAGTTGCAGGGCGGGGAATTTCCCCGCCGGAGAGTGTCGACAAAGTCGCCCCTCTCTTGGACGGGGATGCCGCTCGCTCGAAAATC
>CACXFE010000133.1 GCA_902766855.1 Oscillospiraceae bacterium
AAAAGCGGGGTGGAAAGATAACGGTCGCCGGTGTCCGGCAGAATGACTACAATATTTTTCCCTTCATTTTCGGGGCGTTGAGCCAACTGAATGGCCGCCCAAAGTGCCGCACCGGAAGAAATTCCCACCAAAACTCCTTCGGCTTTGCCGATCAAGGCGCCGGTGGTGAAGGCGTCTTCATTCTGCACGGGGATGATCTCATCGTAAATTCCGGTATCGAGAACTTCCGGGACAAAACCCGCACCGATACCTTGAATTTTATGCGCGCCGGAAGGTTGGCCGGAAAGCACCGCGGAGGTTGCCGGCTCTACCGCGACAACTTTCACGCCGGGCTTTTTCGATTTTAAATAACGCCCGGTGCCCGTCAAGGTGCCGCCGGTGCCGACGCCCGCCACCAAAATATCCACTTCTCCGGCGGTATCTTCGAAAATTTCGGGGCCGGTGGTTTCAAAATGCACCTTCGGGTTGGCGGGATTGACAAACTGACCGGGAATAAAACTATTGGCGATTTCGTGATGCAGTTCCTCTGCTTTGGCAATAGCGCCTTTCATGCCTTTGCTGCCTTCGGTCAGCACCAGTTCAGCGCCGTAGGCTTTCATCAGTTGCCGCCTCTCAACAGACATGGTTTCTGGCATGACAATGATGATCCGATAGCCGCGCGCCGCCGCGACCGAGGCAAGCCCGATCCCGGTATTGCCCGAAGTGGGCTCGATAATCACGGTGTCCGGGTTGAGTTTGCCGGTGCGCTCGGCATCGTCGAGCATGGCTTTGGCAATGCGGTCTTTCACCGAGCCGGCGGGATTGAAGTATTCTAACTTTGCCAATATTTTCGCCTTGGCGTTTACCTGTTTTTCAATGTGCGTAAGGCGAAGAAGGGGAGTGCCGCCGATCAGTTGATCGGCCGATGTGTAAATTTTTGACATCATAAAGACCTCTTTTCGTTTTTAATAACCTACCTACCAGATATGTTGATAGGATTATAGCATATTTGCTTTCATTTGTCAAGTAAAAAATCAGAAGGATTTCCTTTTGTGCCACTTTCATAGAAAATCTTCTTAAAAATTTTCATTTTTTTGAGGAAAAAGGGCTTTTTGTGTCGAGCGTTTTGTGGTACAATAGAAACAGAAAAATTGAATAGATGATACGGAGGGCTTTCTTATGGCAAGTATTGATTTCAAACACACACCTTACGGGGATCTTGCGCTGATCAGCATGCGCGGGTGCGAGGATATCGCGGCGCAGGCGGATTATTATTTGAAACAATGGCGAAATATTCCCGAAGACGAATCTTTTGTGATTTCCGCAAACTGCCCGCGGTTTGGAACCGGCGAGGCAAAAGCCGTTTTGAAACATACTGCCCGGGGGCTTGATGTTTATATTATCTGTGATTGTTTTAATTATAATGTGACCTATAAAATGTACGGGCAGATGGTACCGATGAGCCCGGACGATCATTTTCAGGATCTCAAACGCGTGATTGCGGCACTTGGCGGAAAGGCGCGAAGGATCACCGTGATCATGCCGATGTTGTATGAAGGCCGCCAGCACAGAAGAACCGCGCGGGAATCCATGGATTGCGCCATGGCGTTGCAGGAATTGGTGGCGATGGGCGTGAAGAACATCATCACCTTTGATGCGCATGATCCCCGTGTGAATAACGCGATCCCGTTGGACGGGTTTGACAATGTACAAGCCGCCTATCAGATGATCAAGGCGATCCTCCGCACCGTGCCGGACATTAAATTGGACAGAGAGCATACCATGATCGTTTCGCCGGATGAGGGCGGCATGGGGCGCTGCATTTATTATTCTTCTGTTTTGGGGTTGGAACTGGGGATGTTTTACAAACGCCGGAATTATTCGGTCATTATCAACGGCCGCAACCCGATCGAAGCGCATGAGTTCTTAGGCAATGATATTACGGGGAAAGACCTGATCCTGGTAGATGATATGATTTCCTCGGGTGAATCCATGCTGGATATCGCGGCAAAACTGAAAGAAAAGGGCGCCGGCCGAATCTTCATTTTCTCAACCTTCGGGTTGTTTGTGGAGGGGCTTGACAAGTTTGACGAGTACTATCGTGAAGGCAAGATCGATAAAATCTTCACGACCAACTTGATTTATCAGCCGGAAGAGTTGCTGAAAAGAGAGTGGTATTGCAGTGTCAATATGTCCAAGTATATTGCTTTGCTGGTGGATACGCTGAATTATGACAATTCGATCAGCAAT
>CACXFE010000134.1 GCA_902766855.1 Oscillospiraceae bacterium
ATCCTTTGTTTTCAACGGTTTCAGAGGATTTCATTAAAGCCCTATAATCACTGGCGGATGCCTATGATTTCGGGGATTTCAAATTCCAGTTTGCCGAGACAATGTAATCGATCCGGGTGTCCTGACCCAACTGATCAACGGCATATTCTTGACGTCGAGGGTCGTGACAACAGCGTGAATATGTGCCATTTTATTCACGCTATTGTCCCAAGGCATGTGGAGACGGTGGTTTTGATGACAAAGAGAGATACCGAAGCGATCAGGAGGCTTTCAAACACATGATAAAAATCGTATTGGCATCCGCCTCCAAAACAAGGCGGGATATTTTGGATCGGATCGGGCTGGTATATGAAATTGTGCCCAGCAACGCAGAGGAGCAAAGCAACGCGAAAGATCCCGCCGGATATGTGCGGGATTTAGCCCTTTTAAAAGCCGCTTCCACCGCGAAAAAAGTGGCGGGAAACACGCTGATTCTTGCCGCCGATACCGTGATTTATCAGGACGGCAAGATTTACGGCAAGCCGACCAACCGCGAAGACGCCTTCCAAAGCCTGCGGGAATTGGCCGGCGGCGATTCCTTTGCCTATACCGGCACGGTGGTCTATGATCCCGCTCAAAATAAGCAGATCGCTTTCGGGGATGTATGCCGCGTTACTTTGAAAAAGATGACCGACGAAGAAATCCGCTGGTATGTGGAAAAGGAAGAAAACCTTTTGCACATCAGCGGGTATGCCATGCTCGGAAAAGCCGCGCTTTTTCTTGACCGGGTTGAAGGCGATTATCATACTCTGTTCGGTCTGTCGCCCGGCAAATTGTATGATGCGTTCCGCCAGTTAGGCTACCGTCTTTCCGATTTTGAATGGAAATAAGAAGGGAGTTCCCGTATGATCGAGTATTTTCGCCGCCGCCCGTTGCTTCTTGCCGCTGTGGCGGCTGTTTTTCTTTGTGTGATCGGGTTTTATTCGAATGCGGCGATCCTTTTTCTTTCAGCGTTTCTTTTGGTTTTTCTTCTTGGTCTTCTGCTGATCAAGGCCGATCCCGCCCTGATTTTTTCCTTGTTTTTACTGCTTCCTCTTTGTATCAATCTCCTTGCCTGCCGCGGCAGGGTCGAGCGGCTTTCCACCAACAACGGCGCGGTTTTGACCGGAGAGTTTACCGTGGCGGAAGAACCGAATGAACAAAGCGCCCTGCATTCGGTGATATTAGAAGCGTATGACGCCCCGCCCTTGCGCGCCGGCGAAAGGATCCTGGCGACGGGGGATTTTGCCGGTTTGCGGATGGCGGATCGCACGCGGGTGAAACTGCGTTTACATACCATAAACGAAAAGTTTCAGCCGCGCTGGTTTGCCGAAAATATATACTTACGGGGTACGGCGGAAGAGGTCGCCCTTACCCGGAAAGACGGGGATCCTGTTCTTTGCGGCGTACGCCGGTTGCGGCAGGCCATTACCGGCAAACTGTTTGCCAATATGGGGGAAACCGAGGCGGCCACCGTGCTGGCGATCACCTTGGGGGATCGTTCGTATTTAAGCGAATCCTTCGAAGGGGCGGTGCGCGCCGCGGGATTGAGCCATGTGATGGTGGTTTCGGGGATGCATCTTGCCGTTTTGGTGGCGCTGATTCTCAAATGCAGCGGCCCGGCGGCGGGAAATCCGCGGCTGCGGTTTTTGCTGATCCTTTTCACTGTCACCGCCATGGCGGGGATCTGCGGATTTTCAAAGTCGATCCTTCGGGCGGGCGCCTGCGCCCTGCTTTTTGCCGTGAGCCTTTTATTCGGCAGACCGCATACACCCGAAAACACCCTGGGTGGCGCGGTGATCCTGTTGCTGACCGCGTTCCCTTTCCTGATTTTCAGCGTTTCCTTCCGGCTCTCCGCGTTATCCACTCTCGGGATCGTTTGCTGTGCGCTCCCCTTGATCCGTTATCGGGAAGCCGCCCGCAGGAAGGCTTCGCCCTTTCGCGGCTTTCTGTTTTCTTCCCTGTTGATTTCTTTCAGTGCGATGGCGTTTTCTCTGCCGGTGGCTCTGTTTGTATTCGGGTATTTTTCCACCGTGTCATTGATAACCAATCTGTTGATCACCCCGGCCGTCACGCTGTTGCTTTCTTATACGGTGATCGCCCTTTTG
>CACXFE010000135.1 GCA_902766855.1 Oscillospiraceae bacterium
CTTTCCGAGAATTACGATATCCCGGTGCTTGGCAATATTCCGGATTTCACCAATGCGAAAAACCAAAAAGGATATTATAAAAACAACTATTACTATTCAAAGAGGAGCGGCGCAGGATATGGCGATCAAAAATAATAAGAGTTCTTCACAAGAAGTCATTACCGTTTCCACCGATCAATCTGTCCAACCCAAGAAAATTCCTTTTGCTGTTTCGGAAGCATATAAAAGCATCCGTACCAATTTGATTTCCATCATGGAAAAAACCGGCAAAAAGGTGCTTGCTATTTCAAGCCCCAACGCGGCGGAAGGCAAATCCACTACCTCTATCAACATTGCCATTTCTTTTTCTCAGTTGAATAAGAAAGTGTTATTGGTTGATGCTGATGCGCACCGCCCCAGTATACACAATAAATTGAAATTGCAAAATTCACAGGGTTTCCTCACGGTGATGACCGGAGAATCTACAATCAAAGAAGCATCGCATCATTATAACGATACGCTGGATATTTTAACTTCCGGCCCGCTGGTTTCCAACCCGACCGAGTTATTATCTTCCGATGCTTTGACCACCTTTTTAGACACTGCCAAACAGCAGTACGATGTGATTATTTTTGATGTGCCGCCCGTCAACATTTTGTCGGATGCACAGATCGTTGCGCAAAAGTGCGACGGTATGATTTTGATTGTTCGCGCCGGCGTCACCACACACGACGCGTTAGCCCGTTCCCTTTCGATTGCAAAATCCCTTTCTATCGATATTACGGGATTGGTTCTGAACGGTTCTGATTTCGGCACGAAACGGTATTACAGCCGCTATTATAATAAATACTACGGTCATTACGGTCGCTACGGCCGATACGATACTCCCAACGATCGGTATTATCGCAGTTGATCCTTTCTGCCGCAGTAAAATCCGCGGCATATGATTAAGATACCAAAATGCGGCAAATGGCCGCATTTTGTTTTTTCGGTGAGTACGGAGTTGATTCTATGATTTTTGATATGCACTCTCATATTTTGCCCGGGGTAGACGATGGGGCAAAAGACCTGGCGGAATCCCTTGCATTATTGCAAATGATGAAAGAACAAGGCATTACCGCGGTTATGGCAACCCCCCATTTTTACCCGGCGGAGGTTTCAGCCGATCAATACCGTGAACGGGTGGTAACCGCTTATCGCCAACTGAAAGAAGCGATTGCCGGCAAAGATTTGCCGCATATTTTACTGGGCAGTGAAGTATTATATTACAGGTATATCGGGCAAAGCGAAACCATCCGCCAATTTTGTTTGGCCGATTCGCCGTACCTGCTTTTGGAATTATCCGACAAAAGCATTCACGACGGATTGTTTGAAGACATTTTGCTTTTGCAAGAGCAATTCGGCATCATTCCGATCATTGCGCATATTGAGCGGTACCATCATTTTCGCGGCTATCAAAAACTGCTGGATTTCGTGAAAAAAAATCATATCCCGGCGCAAATCAATGCCTCCGGCGTTATGACGCGGTCGGAATTTCGCATCATTAAACGCTTACTGCGAAACAATCTGGTGCAGTTTATCGGCACCGATTCGCATTCCACGGATCAACGCCCCCCGATGATGACGCAGGCACTTCAAAAATTAGAAAAAAAATTTGGGCGGGATTGCCCGCAACGCCTGTTGCAAAACGGGCGGATACTCTATCAAAACATTGTAAAGGATCGATCTGATGCAGAGTAAAACGCTTGAAATCCATGAAAAAAACGGGGTGCGGTTTATCACTTTCCCTCACTTGACCGCCTGCGGCAAAGTGCGTCATCTGTTTTCCACGCGGATCGGCGGTGTCAGCACCGGGGATTGCGCCTCGATGAATACCAGTTTTTCCAAAGACAGTTCCCGCGAGAATGTGCTGGAAAACTATCGCCGCTTGTGCGCGGTCAGCGGCATTGACCCCTCTCATTTGGTTTTAACGCACCAAACCCATACCGACCATATTCGCGCGGTGACCGAGCGTGACCGTGGCACCGGCATAACCGCCCCCTCCTTTTCGGATATAGACGGCCTGATCACCGACCGACCGGGAGTGGCGCTGGTAACCGGTTTTGCCGACTGTACTCCCCTGCTGTTCTGCGATCCGGTTCGCGGTGTGATTGCTTCTTCCCATTCCGGGTGGCGTGGCACCGTGCAGGAAATCGGGCGAAAAACCGTGGAAAAAATGGTGCGCGAGTATGGGTGCGACCCGGGGAATATCCTTGCCGCGATCGGCCCTTGCATCGGGCAATGCTGTTACGAAGTGGACGATCCGGTGTATGAGGCGTTTTGTGCGGTTCCTTCTTTGGAACCGGATCGCATTTTTCTGCCGAAAGGCAACGGAAAATATATGTTGAACCTGGTGGAAGCCAATCGGCAGATTTTGCTTCACGCCGGCATTTCAGAGGATCATATGGATATTTCCGATCTTTGCACTTGCTGTGAACA
>CACXFE010000136.1 GCA_902766855.1 Oscillospiraceae bacterium
CGCCTTTGTGCAAAATCCTTTGCAGACCGCTTATCCCGAAACGGTTTATAAAACAGGGGATCTTGTCAAATATAATGAGCGGGGCGAGTTGCTGTATCTTTGTCGTGCCGATCACCAAATCAAGCATATGGGGTATCGGATCGAACTTGGGGAGATCGAGGCGGCGGCCGCGGCTTGCGAAAAGGTGCTTTCCTGTGCAGTGGTTTTCGATGCACAGGCGGATCGCATCGTGCTGATTTATGAAGGCAAAAAAGCCGAACCCGGGGAACTGATCGGGGAGATCGCGCGGCGTTTGCCCGCCTATATGCTGCCGCAGGCGGTGGTACGGGTAAAAACCATGCCGCACAATGCAAACGGCAAGATCGACCGCAAATGGCTTGCGGATCATTACCAAACAATAGAGGAGAAAAAACATGGATCGATTGATTGAAATTTTAGAAGAAATCAAACCGGGGGTCGAGTATAAAGCAATCCCGGATCTGTTGGAAGCCAAGATATTGGATTCTTTAAAAATCGTGCAGTTGGTAGCGGAACTCAATGACGAGTTTGATATTGAAATCACTCCGATTGATGTGGTGCCCGAAAATTTTCGAAATGTGGATACCATCTTGGCGCTGGTTGAGCGGCTTTCCGAGGAGTAAACACAGCGCATGAGTTATATTTCTTATCAGTTCTTCCTGTTTTTGGGGGCGGTTTTGCTTGGGTATACGGTAACGCCCTCCAAATACAAATGGTGTGTGCTGTTGGCGGGAAGCGCTGTTTTTTACTGGATGAACAGCAGGTGGCTCACGGTTTTTCTGCTTTGCACGACCACCGCTGTTTATGCCGCGGCACGGATGCTCGACAGCATGGAAGAAGGCTTTTCGCTTGCCAAGGGGCATTTGGAACGCGAAGAGAAAAAGCGGTTGAAAGCCCTTGTCGCCGGGCAGAAGCGCGGCGTGGTGATTTGCGGGCTGGCGGTTGCGTTCGGGTTGCTTTTGTGGTTGAAATACGGCGCTTTTTTTGCAGGTTGCTGGCAGCATTTGCCGCATCATTGGCGCTTGCCGCAACCACCCGTGAAAACGCGGATGTTTTTGCCGCTTGGCATTTCGTATTATACTTTACAGGCGGCGGGCTACCTGATCGATGTTTCCCGCGGGAAGTGCAAAGCCTGCCGGAATTTTGCAAAACTGGCGCTGTTTCTCACCTTTTTTCCGCAAATCACGGAAGGGCCGATCGGGCGGTATGACCGGCTGTCCGCTCCGTTGTTTGAAGGGCATCCCTTCGAGTATGAGCGCTTCACCAAAGGGTTGCAGCGGATTGTGTTCGGTTTATTCAAAAAACTGGTGATTGCCGATCGGGTGAATTTATTTGTTTCGGCAGTTTTTGAGGAAAGCGGCACCGCTCCCGGCGGTATTTTATTGCTGGCGGGGATCTTATACACTTTGCAGATTTACGCGGAATTTTCAGGTTGTATGGATCTTGTGATCGGTTGCGCGGAACTTTTCGGCATCCCGTTGGATGAGAATTTTGCGCGTCCGTTTTTTGCAAAATCAGTGAGTGAGTTTTGGCGGCGCTGGCATATCACACTGGGCGCGTGGTTTAAAGATTATGTGTTTTACTCTATTTCGCTTTCCAAGCCGTTTATGCGCCTTTCCAAATTTGTTCGCCGCCGCGGAAATGATTTTCTCGGGGCGGTACTGCCCGCGGCAATGGCGCTGTTTTTTACATGGCTCGGAACAGGGTTTTGGCATGGCGCGGCATGGAAATACGCCGCTTACGGCCTGTATTATTACCTGATCATGCTGGCGGGAATGCTGTTGGAGCCGTTGTTTGCAAAGGTTTGCGGCAGTCTTCGTATCCACCGCCAAGGGCGCGCTTTTTCGCTTTTTGCCATGGGCAGAACGGCGCTTGCGGTTGTGGGCGGGATGCTGCTTTTCCGGGCGGAGAGCGTTTCGGAATGGGGCACGATCCTGGCCGGGATCTTCGGGCGCTTTTCTTTGCGGGAAACGCTGGCATCCGTTTTGCGGTATGATATGGATAGGAAAGACTTTGCGGTGATCGCCGTCGGGGTTGTTATCCTTTTGGTGATCGGCATTTTGCAGGAAAAAGGAATCCATGTGCGCGAGGCGATCGCGCGGCGGCCGTTGCCGGTTCGGTGGGCTTTGTATCTTGCTTTGGTGATGGCGGTCATCGTTTTCGGCGCTTATGGCAGGGGATACGAAGCGGTCGATTTTATTTATGGGCAATTTTAAGAAGGGGTTTTCTTTGTGGAAAAAGTCGTTCGTGTTTTTTGTTTTCTTTTCACTTTTTGGCTATGCCTGGCGTTTTCTTCGGATTTTTTGAAGCCGAAAAACAACACGGTCGAAAGCGGTATGGAAAAAACGGAGTTATATGGTTTTTTATCCGAGCCCAATCATACGATTGATTTGGCGGTGATCGGTGATTCATCCGCCGGCAATGGATTTTCTCCTATGAAATTGTGGGGCGATTACGGGATCACTTCATATGTCTGTGCTGAGGGATGGCAAACATTACCGCAGGGATACCGTGTTTTTAAAAAAATGTTAGATACGCAAAAACCGAAGATCGTGCTATTGGAAACGGATGAATTTTTTCAACCCACAGGCATTGCCCGTACAGCGTTGTATGTTTCCGATTTGGCGTCAAAAACTGTTTTGCCGCTTTATGATTATCATAACCGTTGGAAAGATGTTCAGGCAAAAGAAATGATGCGCCGCCCGCATTATACCTATCACAGTGCGGTAAAAGGGCAGTGGCGTGATCAGAATGTGAAACCGTACAACGGAAAAGAATATATGATTGAAAGCCGGGAAGAAAGTCCGCTTTCTATAACCGTGCGTGGCTGTTTTGCGTTGTTTGACGAAATATGCCGCCGTTCTCATGTGCAGTTAGTATTGTTTACGGTTCCGAACACCGGCTGGAATTACAGCAAACACAATGCAATGGTATCTTGTGCCGGAAAGATTTGCGTGCCGTATCTTGATTTGAATCTCGAACGAAAAAAACTTGGATTTGATTGGAAAACGGATACGCGTGACGGTGGCACCCATCTGAATGATCAGGGCGCCAATAAAGTGACCGGGTATATCGGATATTATCTGAAAGAAAATTATGTGTTGGAGGATCACCGGCAAGATCATTCTTTTGATCACTGGAAAGAGGATTATCAAAAATTTACGAAATAAAGGAAAGACACAATGAAACACAGTTTCAAGAAAGCGATTCGCGCAGTCGGTTTTCTGTGCATCCTGATCGGGGTGACCGTTGGCTCCTCCTATCTGCTGATGCCGAAGGGAAATGACGCCGAAGACGGGATCAACAACCCTGTGGCGCACGGCTTTTTGTCCGAGCCGGAGAACACGATCGATATTACCGTGATCGGCAACAGCGACGCATACAGCGGATTTTCCCCGATGGTTTTATGGGAAACTTTCGGCTATACTTCGTATGTCAGCGGGGAAGGGAAGCAAAGCCCCGCCCAATCGTATGCCATGCTGAAAAAAGTATTGGAGCGGCATCATCCGCGCCTTGCGGTGTTGGAAACCGACAATTTTTTCTCCCGCTCCAAAGTAGTCGAAAGCGCGGCAAGAATC
>CACXFE010000137.1 GCA_902766855.1 Oscillospiraceae bacterium
TACACAAAGCCGGTGCGCGGCTTTGCCGCAATGATCGCGGATGCTGCGCACGCCATCCCGGTCAAACACCACGATCTCGCCCGGCTCAAGATCCGCAATCAGCGTTGCGCCGACCGAGTCAAGCGCACAACTTTCAGAAGCGACGATATAAGTCCCGTCGGCCGTTTTGCCGTAGCAAAGCGGACGGAAACCGTTCTCATCCCGCACGGCAATCAATTTGGAGGGGGACATGATCACCAGTGAATAAGCGCCTTTGATGCGCCCGATCGCCCGATTGACCGCTTCTTCGATCGTCGGTGCGGACAAGCGTTCCTCGGTAATGATATAGGAAATCACCTCGGTATCGGAAGTGGTGTGAAAGATCGAACCTTTCAGTTCCAGCGCCGAGCGTAATTCGTACGAATTCACCAGATTCCCGTTATGCGCCAGCGCCATTCTCCCCTTAATGTGATTGATCACAATCGGTTGCGCGTTGTTCCGGTCGGTCGTGCCGGTCGTGCCGTATCGCACATGGCCGATCGCCATATTCCCGTCGCCTAATTTTTGCAGGCGGTCATGCGAAAAGACATCGTTGACCAACCCCACATCTTTATAGGAATTGAAAACGCCGTCGTCATTCACCACGATCCCGCAGGATTCCTGCCCGCGGTGCTGCAACGCATACAAACCGTAATATACATCCTGTGCCACGGTGCGCCGCGTGGGGGAAAATACCCCGAAAACCCCGCACTCTTCTCTTATATCTGCCATAGTTCCTCCCGGCTTATTCGCCTAAAATGCGTTTCATCATTTCTTTGTAAGCGTCTTCTACATTGCCGAGATCGCGGCGGAAACGGTCTTTATCCAGTTTTTCGTGCGTTTCGCTGTCCCAAAAACGGCAGGTATCCGGTGAAATTTCATCCGCTAACACGATCGTCCCGTCCGGCAGGCGGCCGAATTCCAATTTGAAATCCACCAGATCCACATTTAATTTTTTGAAAAATGCTTTCATTACTTCATTCACTTTGAATGCCATGGCTTTGATGGTTTCAATTTCCTCGCGGGTGGCAAGCGAAAGCGCGATGGCATGGTATGCGTTCATCAGCGGATCGCCCAACTCATCGTTTTTATAGGAAAACTCGATCGTCGGCTCGGCGAAAACGATCCCTTCCTCCACGCCGAAACGCTTGGCAAAGGAGCCGGCGGATATATTCCGGATGATCACTTCCAGCGGAACGATCGAAACCTTTTTCACCAGCGTTTTCCGCTCGGACAGTTCCTCAACATAATGCGTGGGCACGCCCTCTTTTTCAAGCAGGCGCATCATATAATTGGTCACGCGGTTGTTGATGGCGCCCTTACCGGCGATGGTGCCTTTTTTCAGGCCGTTAAACGCGGTCGCGTCGTCCTTGTAATCCACAAGAAGCACCGCCGGATCATCCGTAGCGTATACCTTTTTGGCTTTTCCCTCATACAACAGTTCTTTGATTTCCATATAAAACCCTCCGATTCAACATTCATGCTTCCAGCATGGAAAGCACATTTTGATTTTTTTCCAGCACCGCCGCCGCGTCTTTTTCGCGCTTGGCGACTAACTTCTGCGCCAACTCCGGCTCCGTCAAAGCCAAAATCTGCACCGAAAGTAAAGCGGCATTGACACCCCCGTTGATCGCAACCGTTGCCACCGGAATGCCGGAAGGCATCTGTACGGTCGATAATAGGGCATCAATGCCGTCAAGTGTGGTAGATTTACAGGGAATCCCGATCACGGGCAGTACCGTGTTTGCGGCCAGCGCCCCCGCAAGATGCGCCGCCATTCCCGCCGCGGCGATCAATACACCGAACCCGTTTTCAGCGGCAGTTCGGGCAAAGGTTTTGGCTTCTTCGGGCGTTCTGTGCGCCGAATAGATATGTACTTCGTACGGCACGCCAAAGGCTTTGAGCGTATCGGTGGTTTTTTTGATCACGGGAAGATCGCTGTCGCTTCCCATCACAATTCCGATTTTTTTCAAGTGAAATCCCTCCCGTAAGCATTTAAAAGATTTTCCGAAAAACAAAAAGAGCGCACGAAACCCGATGTTTCTGTGCGCCCAGACGGTCGGCATCGGCAAAACTGCCTGCGGTGTTCTTTGTTCCCTTGCGGTGCTCCGCAAAAAATCCGTCAGTCGCAAAGAACACATTGAAATTGTTATTTTTATTATAACAAAAACACTCATTTCCGTCAAGAAAAGGTTTTGATTTTTTATAATTTTGGCTTTTTGAACAAGAAATTTTGACAA
>CACXFE010000138.1 GCA_902766855.1 Oscillospiraceae bacterium
TGAAAATCCGGCGGAAACATTGTATGAGGCGATCCAATCGTTCATGCTGTTGTGGGAAGTGATGTGTTTAGAGCAAGCCCCCAACCCGTATGCTTTTTCGGTAGGCAATGCCGATCGGATCTTTGAACCCTACCGCTTGAAGGAAGGCCTTTCCCGCGAGGAAGCGGCCGCGCTTTTTAAACATTTTCTGGTTTTCTTCAATGTGGGGGATCGCAGTTGGGCGATCTCGCAGAATTTGCTGGTCGGCGGGAAGGACACCGAGGGGCATGACCTGACAAACGAAACATCCTATGCGTTGATGGACGCTTATCTTGATATGAATCTGCCCCAGCCGATCCTCTCGGCCAAACTGCACCGCAACACGCCGGACGCATTGTATGAGGCAATGGGAAGATTTTTCTTTTCGGCAGGGGTATTGACCCCCTCCCTGTTTAACGATGAATCGGTTTTTAAAATTTTGCAAAAACGCGGTGTGGCGGCGGAAGACCTGCCCGATTATGCTGTGGCGGGCTGTCAGGAACCGCTGATCATGGGCAAGGATAACGGCAATACCACCAACAGTTGGCTGAATTTGCCGAAGGTATTGGAAATCACTTTGAACGGCGGGCAATCGCTGATCAGCGACCGTCGCATCGGGGAAGAACGCCCGGTGGCGGACAAAGCCATGCTGGCGGATTTGCGCGCGCGCTTTTATGAAAACCTTGCACGGTATATTGACAGGATGTGTGCCGCGGCGAACGGCGCTTCGCAGGCGATCCGTTATTTGCCGGTGCCTTTTTTAAGTGTGTTTATGGGCGGGTTGGAAAGCGGCTACGATATGCGGGATACCGCCCATCAGGGGACGCCTTATAACGGGAGCGGCTGTCTTATCCACGGGTTATCCGTTCTGGCGGATTCTTTTATCGCGGTGGATCATTTGCTGAAAGAACGCCCGGAAGACGCCGACCGCCTTGTTCCGGCGCTTCGTGCGAATTTTGAAGGCTACGAAGACTTGCACGCCTTTTTGAAGGCGGCGCCGAAATTCGGCAACAATATTCCGGAAGTGGATGAAGAAGCGGCCGAGATCGTGCGGCGGGTATCGGAAATGGTGACGGCGCATCACAATGATCTGGGCAATCCGTTCCGTGCGGATTGGTCAAGCCCGACCACCCATTTGACTTACGGCTATGTGGTGGGCGCCACGCCGGACGGCCGAAAAGCGCGGGAGCAACTCAATTACGGGGTAGACCCGCTGTATGGCGACGCGGATCAGGGCATGGGCTTCCGCGTGCTTTCCGCCTTGCGGCTGCCGTATGGCTGCATGGATGGCGGATACGCCTCTCACTTGGGGATCGATCCGAAATTCTTTACCGCTCCCACCAAAGAGGGGAAAGGATTGGATTTTGCCAACCGTGTGATTCGTCCGTTGTTCTTCAACCCGGAAAACAAGGCGGAAACCGATCCGTTTTATTTGTATGTGAATGTCACCACCCCCGACACCTTGCGGAAGGTATTGGCCGATCCTGAAAAATACGCGCCTTCCGGCGTATATATTATGCGGATTCACGGCACCTTTGTCAATTTTCTTGATTTGTCCCCCGCGGTACAACAGGATATTATCAAGCGGCTGGATCTGCAATCCACAAAACTGTAAGGAGAAACAGGATGCGTTTACTGGGGTTAGATATCGGAACTACTTCGATCTGCGGGATCTTGTGCGATGCGGAAACCGGCGAGATCCTGCAAACCGTGACAAAACCGAACGCCGGTTGGATCACGGCGGAAAACGAGTGGGAAAAATTACAGGATCCGGGGGTATTGCTCGGTACGGTGCGTGAAATTGCCGAAGAACTGGCGGCGGATGGCGATGTTGCCGCGATCGGGTTGACGGGGCAGATGCACGGCATTGTATATCTCGACGGGGAAGGGAACCCTGTCAGCCCCTTGATCATTTGGCAGGACGGCAGGGGAGATCTTCCGTTCCGGGAAGGAAAGACCTACGCCGAAACCGCAAGCGCCCTGACCGGCTACCGTTTGGCGACCGGCTTCGGTGCGGTCACGCATTTTACCCAGACGGTCAGGGGGCAGATCCCGCCCCGGGCGGTTTCGTTTTGCACGATCCACGATCTTGCCGCCATGGAATTGACCGGGCGGAAAACGCCTTTACTGCACCCGTCGGACGCGGCCAGTTTCGGGCTGTGTGATTTAAAAAAGAACGCCTTTGATACGGCGGCGATCCGCGCGGCGGGCATGGATCCCGCGTTTTTCCCGGCGGTGGCGGCCGGCTTTGCCCCGGTGGGTTTCACCAAAAAGAACATCCCGGTTTCCGTGGCGATCGGGGATAATCAGGCCAGTGTACTCGGCTCGGTCAGTAGTTTGACGGACAGTGTGCTGGTCAATATCGGAACCGGCAGTCAGATTTCCTGCGTGACCACCGTGCCGCCGGAACAGACGGCGGTGGAGTGCCGCCCGCTGATCGAAGGGCATTGGCTGTTGGTCGGCTCTGCACTGTGCGGCGGGCGCGCCTATGCGATTTTAGAACAGTTTTTGCGCGAAACAGCGGCGCTGATAACAGGGCAGAATGTGAAAAGCGCCTATGCCGCGATGGATCAAATGATGCACCGCTTTGTGCCGTCCGGCGAGCCGCTCATAGTGGATCCGCGTTTTTGCGGCACACGGCAGGATCCGAAAAAGCGCGGGAGCATCGGGAATATCGGGATTCATAATTTTTCCGCCGCCGCTTTGTGCGACGGGGTGATGAACGGCATGGTAGAAGAACTGATGGATTTCTATACCGAAATGCGTCCGTTTTTGCCGCAAAAAATGAAACGGTTGATCGGCTCGGGCAACGGCCTGCGCCTCAATCAGCCTTTGGCGGAGCGATTTTCCCGCGCTTTCGGCCTTCCGCTTTCGGTGCCGAAAGTCAAGGAAGAAGCGGCCTTTGGCGCGGCGCTCTTCGCGGCGGTGGCGGCCGGTGTGTTTCCCGATATGGCTTCGGCGCAAACCTTGATCCGGTATGAAGGGGAGAAATAAAAATGACAATCGAAGAACGCATGAACGGGCCGTTGTTTTTTGAAAAAAACCGAGTCTTTCGCATTTATACGGGCGGGGCGTTGTTTGCTGACTTTTTCGGGGATGATTCGTCAGACGGCTTTTTCCCGGAAGAATGGGTGGCTTCCTCCGTAAAGGCGCTGAACAAGGAAAGCCGCGGCGAAAAAGAAGGCGTATCCCGTGTGGAGGGTACTCGCTGGTGGTTTGACGACCTGCTGAAACAATATCCGCAGGCGTTATTGGGAAACCGAAGCGAATTCGGCGTGCTGACCAAGATTTTAGACAGCGCGGTGCGGCTGCCGGTACAGGCACATCCTGACCGGGCGTATTCCCACCGCTATTTTCAAAGCGATTACGGGAAAGCCGAATCATGGGTGGTGCTGGCAACAAGGCCGGGCGCCAAGTTGTATTTCGGCTTTAAAAAACCGCTTGATAAAGCCGTGTTTTCCGCGGCGGTGGAGCAAAGCGCGCATGAAAAAGAAGCCATGGTGCCGCTGCTCAATGAAGTGCCGGTGAAACCGGGGGATGTTTTCTTTGTGCCGGCGCGCATGGTACACGCGATCGGGGAAGGGTGCCTGATTCTCGAAGTGCAGGAGCCTTCGGATTTTACCATTCAGCCGGAACATTGGTGTGCCGATTACCGATTGAGCGAACAGGAAATGTATATTGGATTGCCCAAAGAAACCGCGCTTGATGTATTCGATTTTTCGGTTTCGGGGGAAGAAGCGATCGCGTTGGGGCGGCGATCACCGCAAATTCTGGAACAAACGAAAGAAGTTGTCAGAGAATCGCTGATTTCTTATCAAGATACGCCCTGTTTTGCGGTGGAGCGCACCACCTTACAGCATGGCAGCGTTCGGTTGACGCAGGCCCCCGCGGTTTATGTGGTGACCGGGGGGCAAGGCGAGATCACATGGAAAAACGGCGCGCGGGCGGTCAGAAAAGGCGATTATTTCTTCTTGCCGTATCAGGCGGCGCAAACCACCTGTTTTTCCACAAAAGAAAGCGTGCAATGGGTGGCTTGCCTGCCGCCGGAAAGCACTGTATGAGAGGAGAAAACAAATGCCGCAAAGCCCGCAAAATGTGATAACGCTGAAAATCAGCAATCGCGCCAATATATTCGAGCAGATTCGGCGCGGCGCGCTTTCCCGGGTGGAAATCGCGCAAAAAACAGGGCTGAAAAAGCCGGCGGTCACCGTGCTGACCAATGAAATGATCAAGGAAGGAATTTTGCGGGAGATCGGCCCTTCCGAAAGGCGGGCAGAGCGGGGGAGAACTTCGATTCTGCTGGATCTTGTCGCAGATTATGCGTATGCCGTCGGGATCAGCCTGCACCGGCGCAATATACAGGTTTCGGTGATGAATCTCAAAATGGAAAAAGTTGCCGGAAAGGAGCGGGAAACCGCTTCGTTCCCCTCGGCGGACGCGGCGATGGATTGGTGCGCTAAAACCGCCGGTCACCTTTTGGCGCGGCTTTCCTGCCCGCCGGAAAAATGCGTGGGGATCGGCGTCAGCAGTCCCGGTTCGTTGGATCACCAAGCCGGCGTGATCCTGGAACCGCCGAACTTCCCGCTTTTTCATCATTACCCTGTCACGGCAAAATTGAAAGAATACTTTGATTGCCCGATTTTTCTTGAAAACAATGCGGTTTCTCTTGCTGTCACGGATTTTTATATGCGGGGCGGGCCGCGCGGCAATTCCCTTTTTGTGGTCGTGGCGGACGGTATCGGAAGCGCCTTGTTGCAAGACGGTGCGGTTTTCCGCGGCGCCGGCGGCTTTTCGGGGGAATTAGGGCATGTGTGTGTTGAAACCGGCGGAGAGGTTTGTGCTTGCGGCAATACCGGGTGTCTGGAACTTTATGCCACGGCGGACGCTTTAAAAAAGCGGTTTCCCACGATGAAGTATGAGCAGGCGGCGGATCGGGCACAAGCCGGGGATGAGCAGGCCGGTGCCGTTTTGCGGTATTTGGCAGATCGCTTCGGGAAAGCGTTCGTCACGGCGATCAATCTGTTCGATTTGGATACGATCGTGATGTTTGGCGAGTATTCTTACCGTTCCCATCTTTTAACCTCTGAAATCGAGCGGTATATCAACCGGCATTCTTTGGTTGCCAAGCTGCATCCTGTTGCGGTGATGGCTTCCGAATTGGCTTTTCGGGATATGAGCATTGCGGCCGCCGTGCCGGCGCTGAACGCTTTTTTTGCCCGGACGAACAGTGAAAAATAGCCTGCTTACAGAGCAGAAAAAAAGAAGTTTCCGTTGGGAAACTTCTTTCAGTCTGTCGAAAAACCAAAATCAACCACTTGGCGCCGATTTCGGCGCCATTTTTGTTTTTCCGGCGACAAGTGCGTCGGAAA
>CACXFE010000139.1 GCA_902766855.1 Oscillospiraceae bacterium
GGCTTCAAATCTGTTGGAAGACGGATATTTGCTGTTAGGCAAAAAGGCGCGGCAAAACGATAACCCCGCGGATATGGGAACAAAGCCGTATGTCAACGGCGCCATCTATATCAAACTGAATGCTTCTCTTGAAGAAAAAGCCAATACCATGTATGCCGTCAAGATCGACTATTTCGGCGGCGGCATCGGGGTTGACGGCGGCTCCTATATTGATTTACGGTATAATAACACCGCGAACAATACCAATTCCAATATGCGGAAAACCTATGGCGCCACCTATAACAGTGGGGAAGACCAGTCACTGTATTATCTGGTATCCAATGCCAACTTTAATGAAACGATCAACGGCAGCACCTGCGGCGCGGATTTCCGGCTGGAAACCTGGTGCGGCAACGGTGACACTACCGGCGCACAGTTGAAGATCAAAAAGATTTCCGTTGTAAAATATGAAAAAACACCGACCGACCCTGCTCTGCTTTTTGCAGATGCCGAAGCGGACGATGTGCCGGAAGACACGGTTTTTATTGATCCGAACGCCGGTGTCAATTACGGCTTGACTTATGATAACGGCACAAAAATCGTAAAAATCATTGATAAGGAAGGAAAAGAGCATTACGCGGCGCAATCGGTAGACTATCTTACCTTTAAAATCAGTGACGCCGATGTGAAAGCGGCACAAAAGGTAACCCTTTCCATCAGTTATTGGGATATCGGCACACGCGGATTTTCTGTTCAGTATAATGCCGAAACGCCCGATCCGCTTCCCCCCAATACAGCGGAAAGTTATTATACCTATTATTCAACTTCTTCCTTTGATATGTATGATTCCAAAGAACTGCTGACATTGGATATTCCAATCGAAAATGCAGCGTTCACCGGCAAGCAAAACGGCGGCGCGGATTTCCGTTTAAGGACCATGTATATCCCCGATTTTTACATTGAGAGAGTAGCGTTAAAAATCGGCGTAGTGGATGTTACGGAATATGAGCCGGTTGATTTCCCGGAGATGACTGAAACCAACAATTTCAAGGATAAATCCATCGTTGGTTATCAGGCGTGGTTCCAGGCAAGCGACAGCAAAACCGGCGGTTGGAATCACTGGAATTCCGGCGCAGCGCCGGAGGGCGGCCAGCAAACTTTTGATATTTACCCGGATGTTTCGGATTATCCCGATAGTATTCTTCATCAAACCGGTTATGCCGATCTTCTGAACGGGCAACCCGCCGTGTTATACGACGGAACCACCGAAGAAGCCATTGACGCGCAGGTAAAATGGATGCAGGAATACGGGATCGACGGTTTTGCGGTATCCAGATTCTATGCCGGCACCAGTTCTGTGGAAATCAAAGCGCGCAATAAACTGGATTACATGAAAGAGGCCGCCGAAAAATATAACAGACTCTTTTATATGGGCTATGATATGTCTGGTATCGGCGGTAACGGAGCAGCCGGAATCAAGCGTTTGGAATCGGATTTTGTGCTGAATGTGGAAAAGAAATATGTGCCTTCTCCCAACTATGCCCAGATCGACGGAAAACCTGTGGTCAGTTTGTGGGGATTCCAGGGATCGGAATTTAACCGCTACCCGAACACCGAAAATGCGCTTTCTCTGATCAAATGGTTCCATGACAGAGGGTATTATGTCATCGGCGGTTGCCCGGATAACAACTGGGCACGGGATGACTCGGATTATGCGGAAGTATACCGCCAGATCGACATGATCACACCGTGGACAGTCGGGCGTTACGGCATGGGAAATGCTAAAGATTACCTGACGGATAAATATAAGCAGGATCGAGAGTATATTGATGCGTTCAACGCCAAAAATCCACACAATCCGAAATCGTATATGACCACGATTTTCCCCGGCTTCTCCTGGGCGAACTGGGCCACAGGGCCGAACAACGGTATTGCACGCTATGCCGGTGAATTTATGTGGCTGCAAGCAAGGCTGGCGGCACAATACGGCTTCACTTCCTCCTTTATTGCGATGTTCGATGAATATGACGAAGGTACTTCCATCGCTAAAATGGCGGAGGATTCCATGAGCATCCCGGCGGATCAATATTTCGTGACCGGCGCGGTAGACGGTAAATGGGTTTCTTCTGATTTCTATCTGCGTCTTACAGGGGCGGTAAGCAAACTGTTAAGAGGGGAAATCAGTGATTCCGAAACTGTACCGATCGATCACGCAACAGGCCCCGTTTATTGGCGAAACGGTTTTGAACGCCGCTATATCAATTACAAAACAACTTCCGGCCAATTTGTTACGGCGCTTGCCAATATCGATGTTTGCGTGCCGAACGGTGAAATCCTCAGTTATATCGGTATTGACGATATGAATACCTTTGATATTGCGGAAGATCCTTACGGCGATGGCTATACCACGACCGGCGAGTATGCTTTCCACATTGACGGAATCGCACTTCCGAGCGGCGGCGAAAGTTGCTTCTACTACAAGATCGCCGATACAGAGATCCCGGTGAAAAAGAATATGGTTTTGCAGTATCAACTGCGCGCCGAAAATGAGTTGGGCGGTCATGTCTTTACCGATCTGGTATTTGATAACGGTAAAAAACTCAGCGAAATAAACGGCGCGGACGCCATGAAGGCGGAAAAGGGCGTGATCGGCGAGTGGATGACACTCACGCAAACCATTCCTTCTTCCATGGTGGGAAGCAAAATCAAATCGGTAATCATCGCTTACGATTATGCGTATCCGGGCCAGTTCGACGCTTATCTTGACGATATGGTGATTCAAGTCGGCGAGGTCAGCGAAAACGAATTGGCACAAGTGATCAAGGAAGCACAATCGCTGATCAGCGGCAATCGTGCCGACTATTTCACAGCCGCTTCCGTAAAGGCTTTGAGCGAGGCAATCAAGAAGGCGAATTCCGCTTCCGACAAAACGGCAGTCAAAGCGGCATACAATGCCTTGATCAATGCCATGAACGCACTGGTTGCCGTTCCGCGCAAGATCCCGGGGGAGGAACCGGTTGCCGCCCCTGTTACAGAAAATCAAACGCCGACCGATCAAAACGACCGGACAGCGCAAACCGTGACAGAAGAAAAGACGGAGAAGCCGTCCGAAGAGCCGACCGAACTGTCTAACGCAGAGAACACCGAACCTGAAACACAGGTGAAAAAAGTGATCAAAAAAGTGATAAAACCGGCAAAGCAAAACAACTTACTCTGGATCATTTTAATTGCCGCCATTATCACCGCGCTTGCACTTTTCGCCATGATGCTGTTTGCCGCCGCCAAACGCAAAAAGGAGAAAGAAACCTAATGCTTCGATCCGCAAAGGAAATTAAAAAGTTTCTTAGGCCGATTTTGACCTACAAGGATATTCCTTATGAGGCGGCGCTGATTTTTAATGCCGGCGTTGCCAAGGTCGGCGGGCAGTATGTGATGCTTTTTCGCAACGATTACGGCGATTATCAAAAGCAACAGTTAAAAGGCACCAATTTGGGGCTTGCCACCAGTGAAGACGGGATTCATTGGAAAGCGAACGCCGCTCCGTGTTTTGCCATACAGAATGAAGAAATTCACAGAATGTATGATCCGCGTATCACCGTGATCAATGGGACGGTATACATCTGCTTTGCACTGGATACCAAGCACGGTGTGCGCGGCGGGATCGCACGGGTGAAGGAAGATTTTTCCGGGTTGGATATTCTTTCGGTCAGCGCGCCGGACAATCGGAATATGGTGTTGTTCCCGGAAAAAATCGACGGGAAATATGTTCGCCTTGAACGGCCGATGCCCGTTTATTCGCGCGGGAAAGATCGCTTTGATATCTGGCTTTCCAAATCACCTGATTTGAAATACTGGGGCGAAACCGAGTTGGTTTTAGGCGTGGAAGATGTACCGTTTGCCAATGATAAGATCGGCCCCGCGGCTCCGCCTGTGAAAACCCGGTATGGATGGCTTACTACTTTTCATGCCGTGGAGCGTGACGATTCGCGCGGAAAACACGGGTGGGAACCTTCCTGGAAGAAAATCTATTATGCGGGCATCATGTTATTGGATTTAAAGGAACCTTCCAAAGTGATGGGGCTTTGTAAAACGCCTTTGATTGCGCCGGAACTTCCCCATGAAACCGAAACCGGTTTTCGAACCGATGTGATTTTTCCAGGCGGAATGATTTTAGAGGATGACGGCGAGGTAAAAATCTACTACGGGGCTTCGGATACAGTGGAATGCCTTGCCACCGCACAGGTTGATGATTTGGTACGGTTGTGCCTGCCGTAAAATATCAGCAGGGGATATAGCCCCGGCCGAATGATGCCAAAAAACGAAATGCGGCAATCCGCCGCATTTCGTTTAAAATGGAAAGTATGAGTTCTTCTTAAAGGCTAATTTGTCGTTTCATGATTTTTGATGCGCGTATCATTCCAGACATAATGATTGACCCGCACCTCATGCGGCGTTGTACCGGTGATTTCTTTATACACTCTGTTAAAATTGCGCAGACTTCCGTAACCGCATTCCATGGAAATTTCCGTGATGCTTTTTGTGTTCTCTTTCAGCATTCTTTCGGCTTTCAAGATACGGCGGCGGTTGATATATTCTGTCAGCGTGTAGCCGGAATATGTTTTGAAACAACGGCTGAAATAACAGGCGCTGATCCCGATGTGATCGGCAATCATTTCCAAACTCAATTCATTGTCGCAATAATGCGCGTCAATATACTCAAAGGCATTCCGCATATAATCGTACATATTCAGTTTAATTTGCTGCGTGCCGGATTCATAGGTCAGTTTTGTTAAAAGATGACCGAGCAGCGCCATTGCATACCCATGGAAGATCAGAGAATAGATCTCGTCTTTCGGTTCTTTGGCGTTGCAGTAATTCTTGAAGATAATATCCACTATTTCTTTTACTTTTTCATCCAGTTGTTCCGCTTTGATCAAATGGGTTTTCAGTTGATTGTTTTGGAGCAACTTGCTGGAATTTTCAATGAAAGACGGCGTGATCATGATAAACAGGGATCTGCCGGTCGAATTAAAATAACTGTGAATATCATTGATGCCGCAAAGAAGAATATCTCCTTCTTGCAACCTGAAATTTTCCCCGTTGATCTGGGCTTCCAGCGTCCCGGTCAATACACACACGATTTCAAGTTGTGTATGCCAGTGGGGTGCAAATTCAAAATTACTGTCACTCCAAGCATGGATCTTTAAATTTTCATGCGGATGTTCGCGGTAAATATGCATACCAAACCTCCTTAATAAAGAACAAAAAATGACCGATCCAATCAGAAGAAAAGAAATATTTTGTTTTCAAATGCGGATTTTTGAATCAATATCGGAAAGATTCTGCATTTACTATACCATATTTTATTTCATTTTGCAACTCGTATTGCAAAAATTGTCCTGTTAAAAAATGGCAATCGTAATGGTTGTTATCTCAAATCGAAACAATATAAAGGAGCATGTTTTATGAAAGAGTATTTTCCCACGATCCCGAAAGTGAAATATGAAGGAAGCGCATCGAATCAACCGTTTGCCTTCAAGTATTACAATCCGGATGAAATCATTTGCGGAAAACCAATGAGAGAGCATTTGAAATTTGCGCTTTCTTATTGGCATACGCTTTGCGGCGACGGCACCGATATGTTCGGAAGAGGAACGGCGGATAAAAGTTTCGGGGAAAAAGACCCGATGGAGATCTATCGCCAAAAGGCCTATGCGGCTTTTGAATTGATGGACAAACTGGATATTGATTATTTTTGCTTTCATGACAGGGATATTGCCCCCGAAGGAAACACTTTAAAGGAAACCAATCAAAATCTTACGGAAATAACGGAATTGATTGAGAACCTGATGAAAGAGCATCACAAAAAGGTTTTGTGGGGAACTGCGAACTGCTTCAATCATCCTCGTTATATGCACGGTGCAGGCACCTCGCCGAATGCCGATGTGTTTGCCTTTGCGGCGGCACAGATTAAAAAGGCCTTGGAAACGACTGTGAAACTTGGCGGCAAAGGCTATGTTTTTTGGGGCGGCAGAGAAGGGTATGAAACGCTGCTCAATACCGATATGAAGGCCGAGCAGGATCATATGGCGTTTTTGATGCGCCTCGCCGTGGATTACGGACGCTCAATCGGGTTTGACGGTGATTTTTATGTGGAACCGAAACCAAAGGAGCCCACCAAACATCAATATGATTTTGACGCGGCAACCGTCCTCGGATTTTTGCGGAAATATGGCTTGGATCAGGATTTCAAGTTGAATATCGAAGCCAACCATGCCACCCTTGCCGGGCATACTTTCCAGCATGAACTGGCCATTGCGCGCATCAACGACGCATTCGGCTCGATCGATGCCAACCAAGGTGATTTACTGCTTGGATGGGATACCGATCAGTTCCCGACCAATGTTTATGAAACCGCCCTTTGTATGTTAGAGGTTTTGAAAGCGGGCGGCTTTACGAACGGCGGATTGAATTTTGACGCTAAGACAAGAAGAGGCTCTTTCACGCCGGAAGACATCGCGCTTTCTTACATTGCGGGAATGGATTCCTTTGCATTGGGGCTGCGGATCGCTGTTAAACTGATGGAAGACGGGCGGCTTGAAAAATTCGTCAAAGAGCGCTATAATAGTTTTGAAAGCGGCATTGGAGCAAAGATTTCCAATCAAACTGCAACTATGGAAGAACTGGAAGAATACGCGATTTCTCTCGGTGAAGTATCCACCAATATCAGCGGCAAGCAAGAATATTTGGAAAGTATCATTAACTCCGTCATGTTCGGATAAAAAAGTTTGGAGGCTGTATCTTCGGGAAAATCAACCGGGGATATAGCCTTTTTAAGGAGACCAGCTATGAAAAGTCAAGATAAAAATTAAGACTTAACAAGACGACTTGCATCAAACAAAACATTGTGTTTTAGGA
>CACXFE010000140.1 GCA_902766855.1 Oscillospiraceae bacterium
CTTCACACTTTTTTACTATTATTTTTGCATTAGTGAATTATAAAATAATCACTTACAAAAATGCCGAAAACCCTTGATAAATCAAGGGTTTTCTCGGCTTTTGCTTTTTCAAGCGATAATCGTGGCCCGCCCGAAGGGATTCGAACCCCCGTTCTTCAGAATCGGAATCTGCTGCGTTATCCAGCTGCGCCACAGGCGGATATTTCGGGGCATACGCCCCGTTTTTTACTTTTCAAACCCGTTCGGGTTGCTCTTTTGCCAGCGCCATGTGTCTTCACACATTTCTTTCACGCCGTATTTTGCCGTCCATCCAAGCACTTCTTTGGCTTTTGTTGCATCGGCATACACTTCATCCGGGTCGCCCGGGCGGCGCGGATCGATCACATAAGGCACCTCTACCCCTGTGGCTTCCACAAACGCATTGCGCAGTTGCAACACGCTGGTGCCGTTACCGGTGCCGAGGTTAAACGCCTCACACCCGGTATGTTGCAGTGCCCAATCCACTGCTTTTACATGGCCGATCGCCAAATCCACCACATGGATATAATCCCGCACGCCGGTACCGTCTACCGTGTTGTAGTCGTTACCGAAAACATGAAGTTTTTCCAGTTTTCCAACCGCAACCTGTGAGATATAAGGCATCAAATTGTTCGGGATGCCCTTCGGGTCTTCCCCGATCAATCCGCTTTTATGTGCCCCGATGGGATTGAAATACCGCAAAAGTGCGATGCACCAACCCGAATCCGCCACATACAAATCCCGCAGGATCTCTTCGATAAAATACTTGGTTCTGCCGTAAGGATTGATCGCGCCGAGCGGCATCCCCTCTTTTAAAGGCATTTCGGTTGCTATCCCGTATACCGTGGCGGAAGAGGAGAAAACAATCTTTTTAACCCCGTATTCATTCATCACTTCCAACAGGGTGATGGTATTGAACAGGTTGTTGTCATAATACATGATCGGCTCTCTGACCGACTCGCCCACGGCTTTTAACCCGGCAAAATGAATAACGGCTTCAATTTGATTTTCTTTGAAAATTTTACGGATCGCCTCTTTGTTCCGCACATCCTCACGGTAAAACGGCACGGCTTTGCCCGTGATCTGCTCAACCCGTTTTAAAGATTCGCTGCTGCTGTTATCTAAATTATCAACCACGATTACATCATAACCGGCGTTGATCATCTCAACGCAAGTATGGCTGCCGATATAGCCGGCACCACCTGTTACCAGAATAGCCATGAAAGTTTCCCTCCGTCTTGCACCTCTGTGCTTAAATATAATACTCCATTTTCCGCTTTTTGTCAAGAAAAAGGGATCGGATTTTCTCAACATTTTGCGCAAGCATGCCAAATCCCGTGAATGCTTCACGGGATTTGTTTTTTTACATATTGTTCTGTATATAATCTACAACATCACCGATGGTTTTGAGGTTTTCAATCTCGGTTTCCGGGATCTCCACATCAAACTCGTCCTCGATCGACATCATCATTTCCACTACATCCAAACTGTCAACTTCCAGATCTTCGATCAGATTCGTATCCGCCGAAAGATCTTCCTTGTTGATATCCAACTGTTCAGCCAAAATCTCTTTTAACTTTTCTAATACCATAAAAAAACATCCTCCCGATGAAAGTTACTACAAAAATAATATGTGTTCTTTTCCGATTTGTCAATAGTTTTATGAAAATTTTTTATTTTTCCGGGATCATTTTTTTGATTTGCGCCGATGTAAAGCGATAAACGCGATTGCAAAAATGGCATTTCACTTCCACTTCGGGCATTTCTTCCGCCATTTGGGAAAGTTCTTTCTCCCCCAAAGAAGCCAACATAGAGCGTACCCGTGCCCGCGAACAACCGCACCGATAAACCGGCCGAGCGGTATAAAGCACCTCGCTCTCGAAACCGGCCAGCATTTCCCGCACGATCTGCCCGATTTCCTTGCCCTCGTCAAGCAGGGCGGTAACGGGTTTTGCGTGCTTCACATTTTCTTCGATTTTGCTGATATCCGCTTCCGCCGCGCCGGGCAATAACTGGATGATATATCCGCCCGCTTTTCGAACGGTAAGATCGGGATTGACAAGCACCCCCAGCGCGCAAACCGTGGGGATTTGCTCACTCATGGCGTAATAAGCCGTAATATCCTCCGCAATCTCCCCGCTTGCAAGCGGCACAAACCCGTTATACGGCTCTTTCAACCCGAGATCTTTAAGGACATACAAATTCCCTTCCGTTCCCACGGCGCCGCAAACATCCAATTTCCCGTTCGGTTTCAGCGGAATTTCCACCACGGGATTCATAACATATCCCCGCACATCGCCGTTAGAGCGCGCGGCCGCCACCAACGATCCCGCCGGGCCGTTCCCCTCGATCTTGACCGTGAGTGTATCCTTTTCGCCTTTCAGCATATTCCCCATCATTGAAGCGGCGGTCAGCAGCCTGCCTAGCGCCGCAGTTACAACGGCGGAAGTTTGATGCAACTGCTCGGCCTTCGCCACGATATCCGTGCTGTCGATCCCGATCGCGGTGACCGCGCCGTTTGAAGTGATACACCGAATCAATTCTGCCATGGCTCTTCTCCTTTCTTTGCTCAACAGACACTATTGTAATGTCTGCTGAACAAATCAAAAAGCCACTAATAACGATACCTGAAAGACTTTTTGATTTGTTCAAAGTGCAAGGGTTTTTTCGAAAATTCCAAAAAACCCTTGCACTTAGCGAGCAAACGCTTTGCTCGCTTGGCAGTCATTCCAATGGATGCGACTGCCAAAATCAGTGATTTTGGCAGAAAAAGCGTTCAAAAAACGCTTTTTCATAAATGCCGACGGCGTGTCGGCATTTATTCAGTAGACATTATTGTACCGCATTTTCGGGCCGATGTAAAGCCTGATTTTCAGATTGATCCATTCTCCGCAAAAAACCCGCAAAAGCCAATCTGACCTTTGCGGGCTATACGGTTTATTTTGTTTTAATTCACCGCATTATTGGAAGCCACCGTGACCGTGGCGGTATAATACCGGCCGCTCCGGTAAATCTTGATGCTGACTTTATCACCGGGATCACACATTTTCAAATAATCTTCCAACATATTATATTCTTTGATTTCGTTCCCGTTAAATTCGGTAATAATATCGCCTTTTCTCAATCCGGCGGTTTCGGCGGGGCTGCCGTCCGCTACGCTTAATACCACCGCCCCGGTCGGGTAGCCGTAATAAGTCAACACACTGGAAGTGTATTTTTCGCTGACGGTAATGCCGATATACGGTTCCGGGCTGTTTTCTTTGGAAATGATATTTTTACAAATGGAAACCACCGTATTGGAAGGAATGGCAAAGCCCATGCCTTCAAATTCTTCGGATACGATCTTGGAACTGTTGATCCCGACCAACTGCCCCTTTACATTGACCAGCGCGCCGCCCGAATTGCCCGGGTTGATGGCCGCGTCGGTCTGGATCAGAGAAACCGACGAACTGGAAGAAACCACACGGTTCAGCCCGCTGATGACGCCATAGGTCACGCTGTCCATAAACTCCAACCCGCCCGGATTTCCGACGGTGATCACATACTGACCCACTTTTAAAGCGGAGGAATCCCCGATTTCCGCGGGAGTCAACCCCGAAGCGGCGATTTTGATAACCGCCAGATCCGACGCGATGTTATACCCGACGACCGTTGCCTCATAAGACTTGGAATCCAGCGAATCAATAAATACTTCGATCTTCGAAGCGGATTTATTGGTGATCGCGCCCGAAATAACATGGTAATTGGTGATAATATATCCGTCCGCCGTGTAGACAACGCCGCTTCCCTCGCCGGTGGATTCACTGCTGCCGCCGAAGAAACTCATCACCGAAGTGGTGGTGCGAATTCCGACCACGCTCGGCGTGACCTTTTTTGCCACGGCCTCCACCACCGATTCCGCCGTTTCATCAATATTGATATTGACATTTTGCGTAGGTACGCCCGGATCATTCACGCTTTGAGCAGGGGATTCGGTTTTCGGCAGGAAAGAAACTGCCGCCGCCCCGCTTGCCGCGCCGATCACCGCCGCCAAAAGCGAAGCCAAAATCACCGTTCCCGCGCTGATTTTAGAATGTTTTTTCGGCTTTTTGGGAGCCGGCGGCGCGGTATAAAACGAATTTTGTGCCGGTTGTGTGCCGTAATTCGTATATCCGTACTGCCCGTTCGGGAAGTAATCCCGCTTTGGCTCACTCTCTGCTGCCGGTGCCGGTGCGCTTTCATCCTGAATAATATCCTGATGCGACCGGCTGTAATAGCCGCCTTCCGGGGTGACCGTATACCCGTTTTGCCCGTTTTGCCCGTTTTCCTCGTTGCTTACCGCGTCAAAACCGGACAAGGTACCATTTTCTCTATTTTCAAAGTCTTCCATATCAGACCCTCCTTTTTTTCTTTGCATTTATTATAAAAATAGTTTGTTGCAAGGAGGATTCAAATATGTGAACTTTCAGTGAATTCTCAATGAAAAGTTGACAAATAAATCAACAACACCGAAACATCCGCCGGGCTGACACCCGAAATCCGGGAAGCCTGCCCGATATTGGCGGGGCGCACTTTCCCGAGTTTTTCCACGGCTTCCAGCCGCAGGCCGTGAATCTTTTCATAGCAAATGTCCTGCGGAATCCGTTTATTTTCCAATCGCAGCATCTCATTGACCTGCGCCTGCTGCCGCTTGATATAGCCTTCATATTTGATCTCGATTTCCACCTTCTCGGTCACTTCAAAAGGAAGCGACGGGCGTTCCCGATCAAACGGCTCCAAACACGCGTAATCGATCTGCGGGCGGCGGAGCAGATCCGCCAGCGACACCCCCGTTGTCACCCGGGCGGTGCCGCGCTCGCACAGCAGGCGATTGAGCGCCTCACCCGGCGCCAAAAAAGTGGTATTCAACCGCTCGATCTCCTGCTCTTTTTGGCGCACACGCTCGCAAAATTCCGCATAAAGATCTTCCCCGATCAAACCGAGCCGATACCCGATCGGCATCAACCGTTCATCGGCGTTATCCTGCCGCAGAAGCAAGCGGTATTCGCTTCGGGAAGTCATCATCCGGTAGGGGTCCATGCACCCTTTGGTGACCAGATCATCAATCAAAGTGCCGATATAGGAGGAGGCGCGCGACAACACCAGCGGTTCCTTCTCCTGCACCTTCAACGCCGCGTTGATACCCGCGATCAGCCCCTGCGCGGCCGCTTCCTCATACCCGGAAGAGCCGTTGAACTGACCGGCGCCGTACAGCCCCGGGAAATCTTTCATTTCCAGCGTGGCGTGCATGGCAAGCGGATCCACGCAGTCATACTCGATCGCGTAGGCGTTGCGAATGATTTTCACATTTTTTAAGCAATCCATCGTTTGATACAGTTCGATTTGCACTTCCTCCGGCAAGGAGGAAGAAAGCCCCTGCAAATACATTTCTTCGGTATGGATCCCGCAAGGCTCGATAAAAAACTGGTGCCGCTTTTTATCTGCAAACCGCACGATCTTATCTTCGATACTGGGGCAATACCGCGGCCCTACCCCCTCGATTTCCCCGGCGTAAAGCGGGGAACGATCAAGATTGCGCAGGATGACCTGCTTGGTTTGATCATTGGTATACGCGATATGGCAAACCACCTTGTTTTCAGGCGGGGTTTTGGTGGAGTAACTGAACGGGACTACCCGCGCATCGCCTTCCTGCACCTCGGTAACGGAAAAATCGATACTGTCCCTCGCCACGCGGGCGGGAGTGCCCGTTTTGAAACGGCGAAGCGGAAGCCCCAGTTTTTTCAGCGATTCCGCCAATGCCGTAGCGGGGAAATTTCCATCCGGCCCCGAAGGATAATTGACCTCGCCCACATAGACTCTGCCGCCCAAAAAAGTGCCGGTGGCAAGAATCACCGTTTCACATACAAAATCCGCGCCCAGTTTAGAAAGGCAATGCCAGCCGTCTTCCCGTTTTACAAGATCCACGATTTCACACTGCTTGACATCCAGCCCCGGCTGCAATTCCACCGCGTGTTTCATATATTCGCTGTAAGCGCGGCGATCGATTTGCGCGCGCAAAGAATGAACGGCAGGCCCCTTGCCGAGATTCAGCATCCTGCTTTGCAGGGTATTTCGGTCCGCCGCTTTTCCCATTTCACCGCCGAGTGCATCCAACTCTCTTACCAAATGCCCCTTGGCCGTGCCGCCGATGGAAGGGTTACAGGGCATATTGCCCACCCAATCCATACTGATCGTAAATAAAATTGTTTTCACGCCGAGGCGCGCCGCCGCCAGCGCCGCTTCCACCCCTGCGTGACCGCCGCCGATCACCGCCACACGGTATTCGCCGGCATGATAGGTTTTACCGTTCATGAAACCGTCTTTCCTTTTGCTTCTATGGCTTTTTTCTGGCGCACATCTTCCCCGATGAATTTATATGCCTGATAATTCCCGATCAGGCGGGAAGAAATACGCGCGGTATACCGTTCTTCGATCTCCCGCATGGTCAGATTGGTGTTGATCACGGTAGGTTTGCGGGATAAGATCCTGGTGTTCACCAAATTATAAAGGGCAGATCGAGTAAAGGAAGTAGCCATTTCCGCCCCTAAATCATCGATCACCAGCAGATCCGCATTGACCATCAGATCATACGCGCCGCGATTTTCCCCGGCAAATTTTTCCCGCTCGATCCGGCCGAAGAGATTCTCCGCCGGCCCGTATACCGGCAGATACCCTTTTTCGATCAATTCGGAAACGATCGCCAAAGTCAAATGCGTTTTTCCAAGCCCCGCTTGCCCTAAAAAAAGCAGATTCGGGGAGGTATGCGGATCAAACCGATCGGCGTATTCGCGGCACATGGTGAAAATAGCCGTCATCCGGCGTTTGGGATTGACGCCGTCCCGGTCGGTCTTATCCGGATAGTATTTCAAATCAAAATCCTCAAAGCGGGAACTTTTCAGCGGCATTTCCTCGTTCATTTCCGCAATCGCCAATTCCGCCGCGATCCGCTTGACGCAATCGCAGATTTTCCCGTTGATATACCCGGTGTCCCGGCAAGCGGAGCAATCGTAAAGGATCTCGGTCACACCGTTTTTTTCAAGCAGAACCTTCTTTTCCGCCGCCAACGCATCCGCTTGTTGGCGTAATTTGCGCATTTCCGCCGGGTCAGAAAGTGCTTTCACAACCAATTCCGCCCCAACCGCTATTTGTTGGTTTTCCAGTTCGGAAAGCCGCGGTTCCCGCTCATAGGCGGTTTTTAAAAGCAATTCGTACCGTTTTGTTTTTTCTGTACGCATCTGCGCTTTTAAGGCAAAGGCTTTTCTATACAATTCTTCTCTTGTCAACACGCGCGTCACCTTCCTTAATCTTTGGTATCCAGCATCTTTTCAAACAAATCCATATCGTATGCCGCATAGTCGCTTTTCTTTTCCTTTTTCCCGGTGTTTTCGATTTCTTCCGGGGTTTGATACCCTTTTTCATGCCAGGTTTCTAAAATTTTCGCAACATAAGGGAAAGAAAATTTTGCTTTGGCATCCACGCAGGCGGCATAGGCCGCTTCCAGCATTGGCACCGAAAAGTTCCATTCCGCCACCCAAAGGAGGGATAGCGCGGTTTCTTTGGGGCTTGGCTTTCGCCGCTCTAATCCGAACGCCTTTTGTACCACCCGCCATGTTTCCTCACTCATGGCCAGTTTGTTTAATTCCGCATCCGCCGCCGCAATAGTGGTAATCCCGCGATTGATCCAATCCACCGCGGTGGACTCGATAAAGCGAATATTGGCTTTCCCGTGCGCCACCGCGTATTGCACGATCATCAGAATCAGCGAAACATCCATGCCCTCGTCGTCATACAACCACACCAAGGTGGAGGTTTCGTTGGATTTCAGGTTTCTGCCCAGCCGCAACTGGGTTTCGTTTAAAAGATAGCGGATTTTCGGATCTTCCGCACCGCGTTTTGCCACATCGCCGCGAGTTGGTTTCTCCGCCCGCGCGATCACGCGCTTGGCTTCTCCCGCTTCCGAAGAAAACGGGATTTCTTTCGGCAATAAAACGCCGGTATCCGCCCAAAAAAGCATGGCCTCTTTCACATCAAACAAAGGAACGGCGGTTTCCTGCGCGATCGTTTCCTCATCGGGAGAAGCGGCAAGGTTGCGCAAAAGATACAAAAGCACCTTTACATGATCCCCCTTGGCAAGTTTCAGGCTTTGATCCACCACACTTGCCGGTACCGTAAACGCGGCGGAAAAAGCCGCCGGATTGATGATATATTCCATTTTCCGCCCTCCTTGTTCTCCTTGCAAACAGTATACCTTTTTTGCAGAAAAATGTCAAACGCCATTTACTGCATCCGATAAGGGAAAGTGGTTTTTTCCCAATTCATTTCCTTTTCGGCGTACCACATAGCGGTAAAAAAGCCGCCCCGGGTTTCTTTTTCACCCTGTGCGAGTTCGGCAAAACCGCCGGTCGGGATCACTTCCGTGCCGCCTACCGGCAAAACCGAGGCTTCAAAAACGCGAAAACCGGCTCGCTTGTAAAACCCGATCAACGCTTCGGAGGCGGGCACCAAAAAAAGCGGCACGCCTTCTTTTTTTACCTCTTCCAACAAACGGCTCATCCATCCTTGCCCCCTTTTTTGCCGCTGCGTAGCGGCGGCATAGACATAAAAAGCGGGCGCTTCCTCCCCGCTTTTCTGCCGCACTTTGCAAGGCAGGGCAAACAGCATGGAAACCACTTCTCCCCCCTCTTCCACGGTGCGGAGATAGCGGCGGCAGGAAGAAAAAAGCCGATCCTCAAACGCGGTGTCGGGATCGGCAAAAGCCTCTCGATACAGTTTTCTGCATTGTTGCTCTCTCATGGTTTTTCCTTTGCACGGCAAAAATATTTCGGCAATAAAAGAACAGGATGATACGAAAGTTTGGCTTTTCGCAGTCCTTCTATTCCCATGTCATCTTCCCGGTTGATCAGTGGATAATCTACCAGAGTTTTGGCAAATTCATAGTTAATCACGGTATATCCTTCTTCATATTCAGGGAGGGATTTTTCAATATGAATATCAAACACCGAATCATTGACCGGGCTGCCAAGCGTAAACGCCGCAACCTCTTGCCCCACAAAGATCGCCCCGCCCCGAACGCCGAGTTTTTCACGGTTCATGAGCATCGTGGTCACACCGCGCTGTTCCTCTGCCAGCGTTTGATCCATGCGGTCACCGTTCTCGGTGTACCACCGTTCCGCACAGCGAAGCACGGCCTCGGTATTCTGTTCGCAGATCGGCTCAAAATGCCATTCGTATTTTTTATCAAACGAGTGCAGATGATTCCGTTTTCCGTGGTATTTTTTTCCCGCAAGTTCGGCGAGATCGCGTTGCCGATAAAGGTAATCAAACGCGTCCCGTTCCTCGGCGATCACATAATGCTCTCCCAACCGCTCCCGAAAGCGTCGAAACCGCTCCCCATCGGGCGACCAAACATCCGGGTATGTTTCTCCCGTGTATTCACGGATCAGCGCAAAGCCTTTTTCAAAATCATCGCCATACGGCAAAGCAAAAGCCGTTTCGGCGCCTTCGCCGTTTTTGATAACCAACTGCCCGTCTTCCATTGCCCACATCATTTGATAGGTTTTTTGCCAGATCAACAGATTAACAAAGGTGTTCTCACAAGATTGTTCCGTTTCGTCTGCCAACAGCGGTGCGATAGTTTCATAATCCGATAATTCAATTTCTTTAAAAAGCAACATAAAAATATTTCATTACCCTTGTGATGAATTGGCTTCTGTTTGCGAAGAAGACGAAGAGCCCTCCGCCTTGCTTGCGGCTTCGGCGGCTTTTTTCTGCTTTTCTTCGTATGTTTTGGGATCAGGCAGTGCTTCGCCGCCGTGGCTTTTACAGGTGCCCGGTATATTGCTCTTGCGGTACCATCCCACCGCTTTGGACGGGCAGGCACTGGTGGCAAGATTCCCGGTAGAAGTGCAGTAATACCGTTCTACGGCGTAATCGCTCACGGCAAATTCCTTGGCTTCAAGCCCCGTGTGGATCTGCGACATAACCTTGCCCCACATGGTCAAAGCGATCTGTGCGTTGGAAATTTTCTGTTGTTCGTCATATCCGCACCAACAAGACCCCACATAATACGGGGTGCCGCCGACAAACCATAAGTCGTTCGAGTTGTTGGAAGTACCTGTTTTGGCGTACATTTTCATATTGCTGATATATTTCTGTGCGCCAACGCCCGTACCTCTTGATCCGTACACCACGGTTTGCAATAATTTGTTCATCACGGTGGCGGTATCTTCGCTGATCGCCATGGTCGGCTGTTCGTTATATTCCAATACCGTTTCACCGTGTTGATCGGTCACCTTGGTGTAAAGGGTGGGGGCGTGATAACGCCCCAAATTGCCGAAAACCGCAAAGGCCGCGGCGGATTCCATGGTGGTCAGCCCGCCGTTGGTTCCGCCCATGCCGAGCGGCGCCAGATTGATGTCTTCCGGGGTTAAGGTGGTGATGCCTAATTTCTGCGTCAGGAAATCATAGGATACCTGAGGCGTCATCTTATTCACAAGATAAACCGGAATGGTATTGACCGAGCGTTCCAGCGCATACTGCACGGTGATATTTCCCCAGTAGGACAAATACCAGTTCACCGGCGTCCATTTTCCGTAATAGGTTTTTACATCATTCACAATGCTGGAATAATGGATCAGATCCTGCTCGATCGCCGGGGCGTAAGCGGAAATCGGCTTCATGGTGGAGCCGGGCTGGCGCTTCGCATCGGTCGCGCGGTTAAACCCGCGGTTGCCTTCTTTTTGTCCGATACCGCCCACAAGCCCTTTCACATGGCCGTTATAGTCCATCACCGTCATCGAGCCTTGCAGGGTTTGCCCGTTTTTCCCTTTTAATCCGTATGTCTTCACATCCGAAAAAACGGTTTCCAGCGTTTTCTGCACATTGGCGTCTACCGTGGCGTAAATGCGGTACCCGCCGCTGTAAAACAATTTGTTGGCGTGTTGTTTTTCATAACCGTATTGCTTACAAAGATCCTCTACCACCTGTGAAATCAGCGCATCGATAAAATAGGAATTGGTTTCGGATTCGTTCAACGATTCTCTTGAAGCGGTGATCGTGAGTTCGGCGGTTTTAGCCGCTTCATATTCTTCCTTCGTGATATACCCCTGATTGTACATTTCGCTCAGTACCACATCGCGGCGCAAACGGTTTTCTTCGGGGTGATCGTCCGGCGCGTAGTTGGAGGGGCTTTTGGTAATCGCGGCAAGGCAGGCACACTCTGTCAAGGTCAGATCCTTCACATTCTTGCCGAAATAATAATTGGCTGCCACTTCCACGCCGTAGGTGCCATGTCCCATGGCAATGGTGTTGAGGTAACATTCAATAATGGTGTTTTTGGCATAGCGGCTTTCAAAATACCGCGCCCGCATGATCTCACGGATCTTCCGGCTCGGCTTTTGCGAGGTATCCCCGGTCAGATTCTTCACCAACTGCTGCGTCACCGTGGAGCCGCCTTGATTGGAGGAATAAAAATGGAAGAACATATTGGCAAAAGCCGAAAAAGTTCGTTTCCAGTCTACCCCGTTATGCTCGAAAAACCGCTTGTCCTCAATCGCAACAAACGCGTTTACCAAATTTTGAGGAATTCCCTCATACCCTTCCGCCTTTTCTTTGGCTGCCTTTTCATCATAAGCCACCCAAATACGGTTAAACTCACCGTGCAGGCGCTGATATTCGGTGAAATTGCCTTTCCCGTCATCGGTGTAGATCGCGGTGGTAAAATTCAGTTTCAGATCGTCAAGGTCTTCCTCCATGGTGCCGTCCACCATGGTGAAGGCATACAGCAAAAATGCCGAAATCACAATGCTCACCGTAATCAACCCAATCAAAAACAGGGTGAGAAAAGTGCGCAGAATACGCTCTTTGTGCTTCCCCTTACGGTGCTTCTTTTTACCTTTGGTTTCAGGCGCTGCAATATGCGAAGAAAAAGAATTGAGATCAAAACTGGATTCTTCCCCGCTTGCGGAAGTATCAGAATGGTCATAACTGAATAAATCTCTGTCGTCCATATATTCTCCGTTTCCTTTTCCATATAAATCCATCATAAAGTATACCATACTTTTCTTCCAAAATCAACTTGAAAGAGTTTACGGAGTTGTAACCATTATTTCGTTGACATTATTTACAAATTCAAAAAAATAGTGTAAAATAAAAGAAAAAGGCAATGACTAAAATGAATGGAGGCCGCATGATGAATTGTGATATCAACCCCAGAAAGGCCGCGGTGATCGGCTGCGGTTTTGTTGGCGCCGCCACCGCGTTCGCCCTGATGCAAAGCAAACTGTTTTCCGAAATTGTTCTGCTGGATTCCAATTTTGATAAAGCAGACGGTGAGGCAAAAGACATTGCCCACGGCATCCCCTTTGCGGGGCAAATGAAAATCTATGCCGGCGGGTATGACGATGTTGCCGACGCGGCCATTATAATTATCACCGCGGGTGCCAATCAAAAGCCGGAAGAAACGCGGCTTGATCTTGTTCAAAAAAATGTAGCGATCTATCAGGCGATTATTCCCGAAATCGCCAAGCGCGATTATAAAGGTATTTTATTGATCGTATCAAACCCGGTGGATATTCTCACCTATGTCGCAGTTCAATTAAGCGGTCTGCCCGAAAACCGGGTGATCGGCTCGGGAACGGTGCTGGATACCGCGCGGTTGAAATACGCCCTCGGCGAACACCTCGGGGTGGATAGCCGCAGCGTCCATGCTTTCATCATCGGGGAGCATGGCGACAGCGAAATCGTTGCATGGAGCAGCACCAATGTATCCGGTATTCCGTTGAGCGATTTTTGCGATATGCGCGGGCATTATAATCACCATGCCGCCATGCGGGAAATCGCGGAATCGGTCAAAAACAGCGCGTATGACATCATCGCCAAAAAACAGGCAACCTATTACGGGATCGCCATGTCGGTCAAACGCATTTGCGAGTGTATCATACGGGATGAGAAATCCATACTGCCCGTTTCTTCTATGATGCACGGAAAATACGGGATCGAAGGCGTTGCCCTCAGTATGCCCGCGGTTGTCGGCGGTGAGGGGATCGAAACATTGGTGCCGATCTCACTCAACGAGGAAGAAACGCTGAAATTACAGCGATCGGCTGAAATGCTGAAAAATCTCGCCCTTTCTTTAAAACTGTAAACCGCGCCTTTCAGCCCGGTTTTTGCATCTCGCGTACACGGTTTCGGCCGTGTGCGCGATTTGTTTTTGCTCCTCTTCCGTTGCGGAATACAGCGTTTTCTTCTTCGGTTTTCCCCATACATCAAAGAAGCGGGGGCCAATCCATTCCTGATCACCGGTTTTTTCAAACACGCCCCGTAAAATAGACAAACAGGCTTTTTCCGGCTTCATGAAAATCCATTTCATCGGGTGTTTGATCAAGGCAAAAATCACCTTGGGATAATGCGCGGTGATCCCCGTAAAACTGATCCCGGGATGTACTATCGCAAGGCTTGCCTGCCTTTCTTTGCGAAACAGGGCGTACAGGGAAAACATCAGCATCCTTTTGGCGTTGCCATATACCAGCGAGGCCCTTTTTCGCCCGGAAAAATCGGGATCGGCAGGGTCGGTCACGGAATAACGGTGTGCAATGCTCCCCACTGCCACCACCCTGCCGCCGCGCTCCCGCAGGGTGGGCAAAAGGATACGCGCCATGTAATACGGGGAAGCAAAATTGATCTGAAACACATTATCATAGCCGGTATCGCAAAAGTGGCGCGGGATGCTGTACGCCCCGGCGTTAAGAAGCAAAATATCAATCGTTTCCCTTTGCAATACCTGACAAGCGGCTTTCACTTCACCGATGTTTTCCAGATCGACCTTGCAATAGCGGATCTGCCCGCCCGGGCAGGCGGCCTTTAACCGCTCGCCAAGCGCATGAGAGCGTGCCGGATCGCGGTCACACAAAATCAGGCGGGCGCCCGATTTTAACAAATACCCGCACAGTTTCTGCCCCAATCCGCCCGTTGCGCCGGTGATCGCCACCGTTTTTCCCGCCAGCGAGGCGGTGTTGTTTTTTAACCATTTTTCAATTCGCATATTCGTTTTCCGATCCGATTCCTTCCGAAAATAAAAAAGTTGCCCCCATGCAAGGGGCAACCTTGTCAATCAACCGTTAAATTTCTTCCGCAAGATCCGCGATTTTCTTCGGCAGTTCTTCTTTTGCGGCGGAAATCGTGAAAATGAAATCAACATCCGTAATGGAAGCAAGGCGCTCAAAGAAAGTGATCAGTTCGTCAAAATTTCTGCCGCCGATCTTCAAAGTAGCGTCTCCGAAAATGTGCGTTACATCATGATTGCCGGACTTAATGCCCGCCAACATTCCATAATATTCGTTATAGCCGTTAATCTGATAATCATCCACATCGATCAAGCGCACCTTATGGGTAACGGAATAAGTCAGGGTATCGCCTTTTTCAATGCAAACCACATTGCCGAGGCTGGTGCCGGCCGTTTCATTGACCATATCCACCAGTTTTTTCGTTTTGCCCGAACCTTTGTTTCCGATAATAAGTTTAATCATGTTCATCGTCTCCTTTTCTATTACACTGCCTATGCAGCAATTTTTAACCTAACCGTGCTTCCAGTTCCGCCTTCTGCGCCTCATAACCGGGTTTCCCCAAGAGGGCGAACATATTTTTCTTATAACTTTCCACCCCGGGTTGATCAAACGGATTGACGCCCAGCATATACCCGGAAACAGCACAGGCTTTTTCAAAGAAATAGATCAGGCGGCCGAGATTCTCTTCGTCCGGTTTCTCAACGCGGATCACCAAATTGGGTACTCCCCCGTCGGTATGGGCGAGAACCGTGCCCTCAAACGCCTTTTGATTGACAAACGACATCGGCTTTCCGGCGAGGAAATTCAACCCGTCGCCATTGTCGCTTTCTTCTTCGATCACCAGGTCGCGATCGCTTTCTCCGAAAGTGACCACCGTTTCAAACATCAGGCGGCTGCCATCCTGTACAAACTGCCCCATGGAATGCAGATCAGTTGAAAAAGTGACCGAAGCCGGGAATAAACCCTTATGGTCTTTTCCTTCGCTTTCCCCGAACAACTGCTTGAACCACTCCGCCATCATGGTGAATCGCGGTTCATAACTCACAAGCAACTCAATGGATTTGCCCTTGCGATAAAACGCATTCCGCAAAGCGGCATATTGATAACAGGCATTTTTTTCAAGCGAAGGCTCGCGATACTCCTTCATCGCCTCGCGCGCGCCGGCCATCAGGCGATCAATATCCGCACCCGCCGCCGCGATAGGCAAAAGCCCCACCGCTGTCAACACCGAGAAACGGCCGCCCACATCATCCGGAACCACAAAGCATTCATAGCCTTTTTCGTCCGCCAGTTTTTTCAGGGTGCCGCGCGCCTTATCGGTCGTACAGTAGATCCGTTTAGCGGCCTCTTCTTCCCCGACCTGTTCTTCCAAATATTTGCGAAGAACCCGGAAAGCCACCGCCGGCTCGGTTGTAGTGCCGGATTTGGAAATAATATTCAGCGACAACCGCTTGCCTTTGCATAAATCGAGAATATCGCGCAAATAAGCGCCGCTGATGCTGTTACCGGCAAAATACACTTCCGGCGCGTTCTCCCGAAGCGCGTTATAATACGGGCCTTTCAAAAACTCGATCGCCGCACGGGCGCCGAGATAAGAACCGCCGATCCCGATCACGATCAAAATATCTGTATCTTCGCGGATTTTTTTCGCCGCCGCTTTGATACGGGCAAATTCTTCTTGATCATAGTCTTCCGGCAAAGTAACCCAACCGAGAAAATCATTCCCGAGGCCAGAACGATCATTTACCAGCGCATCCGCCGCCGCGACCTGCGTTTCCAGCCCTTTAAGATCGTTTTCCCGGATAAAATCTTTTGCATACGAACTTTGAAATTGAATTCCCATAATGAACCTTCTATCCTGTTTTCTTTTATTTTACAATAGATCTGTCTTTTTTTCAAGACAAAATCCTTTTATTTACAAAAATTTTTATAATTGCAGCATTCCTTTGAGAACTTGCCAAAGCGCAAAGCCGAATGTCACGCGCTTTGAGCCCTCTTTTGCGATGATCGGGATTTCCCCCACGCATTCATCGCCATAGTAAAAGGAAACGGATCCCACGCGGTCGCCCTTCTTCACCGGCGCCTCCACCGCGTCTTCCGTCACGGCTTTCTGAACCAGTTCCCCCGCGGCGCTTTTAGGCAGTAAAACATACTGTGTTTCCTCCGCCGACGCGGTGATGGTTCCCGGTACCCCGTTTTTTACGGTAACGGCATACTCCAAGGTGTCGGCGGTCAACGGCAAAAGCCGATAATTGGCAAACCCGTAATCCAGCAATTTCTTGGCGCCGGCAAATCGGTCGTTACTGCTCTCGCCCGCCATCACCACCGCAACCAATTCCAGGTTATCCCGCTTGGCGGTGGCGGAAAGGCAGTATTTTGCCGCGCCGGTGGTGCCGGTTTTAAGACCGGTTGCCCCTTCGTAAAAACGCACCAGTTTATTGGTATTGACCAATTCACTTTTCCCGTCCCGCAAGTGATCCATCCACACCGTAGAGTATTGCTTGATTTGCTCATGCCGGATCAA
>CACXFE010000141.1 GCA_902766855.1 Oscillospiraceae bacterium
GGAAGCCAAAGAACTTTCCGATAAGATCAACGCCGGTTCTCTTCCCTTTGCTTTAACGGTGGATGACAGTAAATTACAGATCATTTCCCCGTCCCTCGGGTCGGATGCGCTGCGCGTTATGCTGATCGCCGGTTCGATCGCGTTCGGCATCGTCTGCCTGATCATGATCCTGCGCTATCGCCTGAACGGTGTGATCGCGTCGATCGCCCTGCTTGGTCAGTTGGCCGGCACCATTGCCTGTATCTCGGGCTTCTTCCCGAAGGCGGACAGTTTCACCCTCACCGTTCCCGGTATTGCGGGTATCATCCTTTCGGTCGGCGTTGGGGTAGACTGTAATGTTATCGCTTCGGAACGCATCCGCGACGAGTTCAAAAAAGGCAAAACGATCGACGGCGCTATTGACAGCGGCTTTAAAAACGCCCTTAGTGCTATTATCGACGGGAATGTGACCATCGTCATCGTTTCGATCGTATTGATGGGCGCGTTTGGTACGCCGGATAACCCGATCGCCAAACTGTTCTCCCCGCTGATGTCGTTATTCGGCTCTTCGATCACCGGTTCGATTTATTCGTTCGGTTATACCCTTTTGGTAGGCGTTATCTTCAACCTGATCATGGGCGTGCTTGCTTCCAAGTATATGCTCAAGAGTATCTCGCAACTCAAACTCATGAGAAGACCTTGGCTTTACGGAGGTAAGAAAAATGCGTAATTTCACTTTGAATACCAATAAAATTTTCAAAAGAGCATTGATTTGCTACGCGGTTATTTTTCTTGCCGGTATCCTTTGTGCCGTTATTTTCGGAGTGAATTTTGATATCAACTTTAAAGGCGGCGCAAAAGTTTCCTATTCCTATTCCGGCGATGTGGAAACCGCCGATGTGGAAGAAGCCGTTAAGGGCGTGATCGACAGTAGTTTTAATGTTTCCAAAAGCACCGCGCTTGCCGGAGATACCAAAACATTTGAGATCAGTTTAGTCGGGCGGAATTCCCTTTCCGCCGAAAAACAGGAAGCCATCACCTCCGCTTTGACCGAGAAATTTGCCGATAATAAGATCGAACTTTACAATTCCAACTCGGTCAGCCCCACGATCGCGGGTACATTCTTCGCCAAAAGTATTGTTGCGGTTTTGATTACCGCCGTTTTGGTTGTGATTTATGTTGGCATCCGTTTCCGTAAAATCGGCGGTGTTTCCGCCGCGATCACCGCGCTTTGCGCCTTGATTCTGGATATGCTGATCACCTTCTTCACCTGCGTTCTGTTCCGGTTACAGATCGATTCCAACTATATCGCCGTGGTGCTCACGATTTTGGGCTATTCGTTGAATGATACGATCGTGGTGTATGACCGCATCCGTGAAAACGAGCGGTTTGAACCGGACGCCGAAATCGGCGATCTTGTAAACAAGAGCATCAACGCGGTTAAAACCAGAAACTTTGTTACAACACTGACCACCTTTTTAGCCGTTATGACCATTGTAGTGGTTTCCGAACTCTTCGGTCTTACCAGCCTGCGCACCTTTGCCATTCCGATGGCGTTCGGCTTGGTTTCGGGTTGTATTTCTTCCCTCTTTATCGCCGGTCCGTTATGGGTTGTCTGGAAACGGCATCGTGCGAAAAAAGCCGCGAAGAAATAAAAACAGCGCGCCGCTTGGCGCCTGCCATTCAAACGGTTTACCTGATCACAAAAGCGGTTGCATCCAAAGGGGTGCGACCGCTTTCTTTGTTTTATGAAAAAAATCACGAGAAAACTTGCGTTTGAGGGTGATCTTGTTATATAATAGTAAGGATAAAAAGGAGGAATTGGCATGGAATTGCATCCGTCAGATAGCCTGCACGGGTTTACTGTGCGCCGGATCCGCCAGGTTCCGGGAAAAAACGCTGAATTGGTGGAAATGGTTTTTGAAAAAACCGGCACCGAACTGAACTGGTTCAAAAGTAAAGAGCCAAACAAACTGTTTTGTATCGCTTTTAAAACCTTGCCCGATGATCATACCGGCGTGTTTCATATTTTAGAACACTCGGTTCTTTGCGGGTCAGAGCAATACCCTGTAAAAGAGCCCTTTGTGGAATTGCTGAAAAGTTCAATGAATACCTTTCTCAACGCCATGACCTATCCCGATAAAACGATTTACCCCGTTTCCAGCCGTAACGAGCAGGATTATCTGAATCTGGCCGGCGTGTATCTGGACGCGGTTTTCGCCCCGAAAATTCTGACCAACCCCAACATTTTTTATCAAGAGGGCTGGCATTACGAAACAGACGGCGACGCCCTGCGGCTTAACGGCGTAGTCTTCAACGAAATGAAGGGCGCCCTCTCTTCGATGGACGATTTGATTATGGAAAACATGCAGCAAATGCTGTTTTCCGATACGGCTTACGGGTACAATTCCGGCGGCGATCCGCAAGCGATCCCAACGCTGACTTATGAGCAATTTGTAGCCACTTACCGCCGAAATTATCATGCTTCCAACGCCCGCGTTTATCTTGACGGGGACATCCCGCTGGAAAAAACGCTGATTCTGCTCGAACAATATCTTTCCCGCTTTGAAAAACAAGCGGTTACGGGATTTGAAGATCAAACCCCGAAAGCGGCTGAAAAAATCGTATATTATGAGGCCGATCCCGGTGAAGATCTGACAGATAAAGCCCAACTGATGCTGGGGCGGATCATCGGGAAATGGAACGAAAAAACGCGCTTATTTGCCGCCCATGTTTTGTGCGATCTTTTGACCGATTCCAATGATGCGCCGCTGAAACGCGCGATCCTGCAAGCAGGGCTCGGGCAGGATGTGACCGCCGAAGTACTGGATGGAATTTATCAACCCTTTGTGGCTTTACGCATACACAACATGAACCATGCCCGCGCCGGCGAAGTTCGCGCTTTGATTGAAGAAACCCTGCAAAAACTGGTGCGGGAGGGGATCGACCGGCAACTGCTGACCGCCTCGATCAATCGCCTGGCGTTTGAATTGAAGGACGCACAGGAGCCACAGGGGCTCGGGCGATGCGTGGACGCACTCGACAGTTGGCTGTACGGCGGCGATCCGATGCTGTATCTGGATTGCGATGAGGCAATTCCCGCCTTGCACGCGATGTGTGAAACCGGGGAATTTGAATCGCTTTTGGAAGAATTGTTTTTAAAACCGCAAGGGCTTTGCGTCTTGCACGCGCTTCCTTCCCTGACCTACGGCGAGGAGATGCGCGCTCAAGAGGCCGCCTTCCTGAAAGCCGCGCGCGATCGCATGACAGCGGAACAGATGGAAGAAATCAAACAGCGGGAAGCCGCCCTGCGCCGCTGGCAGCAAACCCCCGATGATCCGAAAGCGCTTGCCACCCTGCCGGTGTTAGATCTTGCCATGATCAGCCGCGAGCCTTCTATGACCGAGCCTGCCGCTTTCACGGCAGCGGGCGTTCCCGTGTTGCGGCATTCGATCGAAACCAACGGCATTGTTCATTTCAATCTTTACTTTGCTTTAACGCCGTATAGCCTGGAAGAACTCACCCGGCTCTCCTTTGCCGCGGTGTTGCTTGGCAAACTGCCCACACGCTCGCATGATGCCGCCGCTTTGCAAAACGAAATCAAAACTTACATCGGGAGGTTGGATTTTGAACCGGCGGTTTTATCGAATATCAACCAAAACGACGCCTGTACGCCGGTTTTGTGCGTGCATTGCAGCGTGTTAAAAGAAAATCTGGCGATTGCGGAAAAGTTAGTTGCCGAGATTCTCACCGAAACGATCTTCCATTGCCCTGACCGGGTACGGGAACTGCTTTTGCAAACCGAAACCGAGGCCAAGCAGGCAAGCATGGCATCGGGGCACCGTTTTGCCGCCCTCTGTGCGCAATCGCATTTTTCCGCACAGGGAGCCGTGAATGAAGCAATCTCCGCTTTCAGTTTCATCCGTTTTCTGCAAGCCTTTTCCAAAGAATTTGACGCGCGTTTTGACGAGTTTGCCCGTTTTGCGGAATCGGCTCTTGCCGAAACCGTTTGCAAAAAGCGCCTGCGGATGAGTACCGCGGGGGACAGCACGGCAGACCATGCGGCCCTGCTTGCGGCTTTCCCCGAGGGAGAAGCCGCGCCGGAAACCCGCGCCTATCAAAGCCCGTTGCCCAAAGCCCTCGGCATCCAAATCCCCGCGCAGGTCAGTTTTGCCGGCGTCGGTTTTCATCTGCTCGCCTGCGGTAAACGGTACAGCGGCACTTTGCGGCTGCTTTCCAATATCCTCTCGCTCAGTTATCTTTGGAATACCGTGCGTGTGCAAGGGGGCGCTTACGGCGCCGGCATGAGTTGCCGCCGCGGCGGAGGAGTTTTCTTCTATTCGTTCCGTGATCCCACCCCCGGCAAGACCTTGCAATCCATCCGGGCAGCGGCGGATTTTGTGAAAGAATTTTGCGAAAGCGATGAGCCGCTGGATAAATTCATCATCAGCACCGTTGCGGCGACCGAGCCGCTGTTGGAACCCGGCAGACAGATTCTCCTTGCCGATGAATTGTGGTTTGACGGCTTTACAAAAGAACTTGCCGAACAAGAGCGAACTGATATGCTGACCGCTGCCAAACCCGATTTGCTGGCCTTGCGGGAACTGTTAAAAACCATTACCGAACGCGGCGCGGTTTGCGTAGTCGGGCATCAAGACGCATTAAAAGCCTGCACCGATGAAAATCTGACCGTAGAATCTCTGTCATAAGGAGGAATCACCATGGAATATAAACGATTCGGAAATACCCTTGCCGTGCGTTTGGACAAAGGCGACGAGATCATCGAATCTCTGCTTGCCGCCGCAAAGCAAGAAAATATCCGCGCCGGCTTTTTTACCGGGATCGGGGCGACGGATGATTGCACAGTAGGGGTGTTCGACACAAAGCAAAAAATCTATCAGCAATTTTCCTTTACCGAAAACCATGAGATCAACACGCTGGCAGGGAATTTCAGCACGATGAACGGCGAGCCGTATCTTCATGCGCATATCACCTGCACCGGGCCTGCCGGGCAGGTTGTCGGCGGGCACTTGCTGCGCGGTGTGATTTCTCTTACGGCGGAAATCTTCATCACGATCATGGACGCGGATCTTCTTCGCCGGAAAGACGCCGAAATCGGAATCAATAAAATCACCTTTTAACCCTTTTGCCTGTTTTTCCTCTTGAAAAACAGGCAAAATCATTTTATAATATTTATAAAGAAAAGAATCACAAGAGGTGTTATCACGATGGAGAAAGACGCTGTAGCCGCCGGCAATTCCGAAATCGGCGGGCTTGTTAATACAACGGAGATCCGAATCCTGATCTGTTATATCATGTCCTCCATTCCCGAGCCGGTGCCCGGGCAATTATTGGCAGATGTTCTGCACTATGAAGGGCTGGCAAATTATTTTGAAGTAAGCGATGCGATCGCCTTCCTCACCGAAGGCGGGCAACTGCAAATCGTAGACGAAAAGGAAAACACCTACACCGCTACCGCCAGCGGGAAGGATGTGGCGCAAACGCTGAGGTCTTCCCTTTCGGTCACGGTGAAAGAGCGGGCTTATGCCGCGGCGCTGAAAATGATGGTGCGATACAAAAACGAAAAAGAAACCGATATTTGCATTTCGCATGAAGGCGGTCACACCTTCATCACCTGCACCGCGAAAGACGGCGATCTGCCCTTTATGAGCGTCAAACTGTTGGTTGCGGATGAGGAACAGGCGCAATTTGTAAAAAACAAATTTTTAGACAGTAAGAATCTTTATTCCAAAATCATGGAACTGATCACAAAATAACAGGCGGGTGAGTGTATGAAACATTCCGGAAAGTTTGCTTCGTTTCTGTCGGGATTGTTTTTTACTCTGTTTTGGCATGTCAGCAGTTGGCTTTGTTCCCTGCCGGCTTGGATCACTTTGTTGCTGCACTTTGCGGTCGGGTTGCCGCTGTACTGGTTTTGGCTCACCCTCGGCGCATGGCTGCTTGTCGGGCTTATGCGTTATTTGCTCCTGCTGTTTTCCCGTTGGGGCGCCCGGGACCTGGAAAACCTGCCGCCGAAAGAAAATAAAAACCCTTATTCCGCCAAAGGCGATTTTCTTGATCAAAAATGAAAGTA
>CACXFE010000142.1 GCA_902766855.1 Oscillospiraceae bacterium
ATATCGGTGTAAATGCGATCCCCCACCACGGCGGTTTCCCGCCCGGTCACCCCTTTGTTTTGCATGGCAAGTTCGATCATCAAAGGGGCGGGTTTTCCGATCACATACGGGCGCTTGCCCGTGGCATTGAAAATCATTTCGCAAACACTGCCGCAATCCGGCACACTGCCGTATTCCGTAGGGCAGACAAGATCGGGATTGGTGGCGATATAGGGCACTTCTTTGGTGGAAAGAATGTAACTGACATCATCCAATTTGCGGAAGGTCAGTTCGGTATCAAACCCCATGATCACCCCGTCGGCGGCATCGCGGTCTTCGGTAAGAGTAAAGCCGGCGCCTCGCAGTTCGGTTTTCAGTGATTCCGTACCGCAGACATAAAGCGCCTTGCCCGAGCCGTGATGTTGGAGATAATACGCCGTGGCTTGCGAGGAGGTCAAAAAATCGGACGGAGCGGCGGCGATCCCGAATGTATTCAGTTTTTCCACATAGGCGTTTACGCTTTTGGAAGAATTATTGGTGATAAACAGATAATCGTTTCCGCTTTGGCGAATCGCCTGCAAAAGCCCCGGGGTAAAGGGGAACAGGCGGTTCCCGATATAGAGCGTGCCGTCCATATCAAACAAAAACAATCGAACACCCCGTAAATCCTTTTTTTGCATACCCTTCCATCCTTTGATACACGATTTTTTCAGGCAGGCGGAAGCCTACTCGATCGTTTTGGTGGCGATCAGATCGGTGCCGTACAGATCCTTGATGATCACATCCCCGATTTTCACCGGCGCCTCCGCTTTGGCGGCATGAACCCGTTTCATCACTTCAAACATTTCCGATTTCGGCACCGGCGCCGCGGTTTTCACACTTACCATCACATTTTCCCGGTTGGTAACCCGCACCGAAGAAGTGACCGTGCGCACCGGGTGGGTGGTTTCGTTGATCGCGTATTCCTCCCCTTTCGGGCAACTGTTGCCGCTCACCGCCATGGTTTCGGTGTCGATCGTGAGCGTGCATCCGCGCGGGCAGACAATACAAATCATTTCTTTTTTCATGCCATTTCCTCCAAGCAAACGGTCATATCGCCGCCTGCCGCTTTGATTTTTTCATTTTTTAACACGATTTTTTCCATTTCACCGGGGGCGGCCTTCAACCGCACAGCCGTTGCCAGCACCGTATCCCCCGAAGAAACGGTGAATTTCACCTTGCCGAACGGCTTGGTGACCCGCATGAAAAGGGCCACATCCTGATCCGTATCCCGGTTGATCCGTTGCGGGAGAACATACCGCACGCCATTGCCCGGCTTTGCGGCAAGCACTTGCCCCTGCTCCCGCTTGTTTTGCACGAAACGGGCGGCGCCTTTCCCGGCGATTTCGGCCTCATCTGAAACATAATCCACCAAATCATGCACCTGCAACACATTACCGCAGGCAAAAACACCCGGCAGTTCGGTTTGGCGGTTTTCATCCACCGTTGCGCCGTTGGTGATCCGGTCGATCGGGATGCCGGCACCGCGCGTCAATTCGTTTTCGGGGATCAACCCTACCGATAACAGCAGCGTATCGCAGGGAATGGTGCGGCGAGTGGATTCGATGATCCGGCGGTTTTCATCCACCTGCGCGATGGTGACCGCCTCCACCCGCTCTTTGCCGTGGATTTCCGCCACGGTGGTGGATAAATACAGCGGTATACCGAAATCTTCCAGGCATTGCACGATATTGCGGGTAAGCCCGCCGGAATACGGCATGATTTCACAAACCGCCTCGACTTTCGCCCCTTCAAGCGACAGCCTTCTCGCCATAATCAACCCGATATCGCCCGAGCCTAAAATCACAGCGCGTTTTCCCACACAAAATCCTTCGCAGTTCATCAGTTTCTGCGCTGTGCCCGCGCTGTATACGCCGGCCGGCCTTGTCCCGCTGATGTTAAGCGCGCCGCGGCTGCGTTCCCGGCAGCCCATCGCCAAAACAACGGCACCGGCTTTGATTTTCAACATCCCGGAAGTGCATTGCGCGGTCAGCGTTCTGTCCGGCTCGATCCCGGTCACCATGGTTTCCCCATACACCTTGATCCCGCGCGCTTTCACCTGTTCTTCATACACGGCGGCGTATTCGGGGCCGGTTAATTCCTGCCCTAATTTATGCAGGCCGAAACCGTTGTGGATACACTGCTTTAAAATACCGCCCAGGGCTTCTTCGCGGTCTAAAATCACCACATCGCGCACGCCGCTGTCATACGCGGCCACAGCCGCCGCCATCCCGGCGGGACCGCCGCCCACGATCACAATATCATGTTGAATCATGCTTCTTCCTCCTCCCCGAACACCATCGCAGAGCGTCCGCCTTTTTTGGTGACCTGCTCCATCGGACACCGGGTTTCTTCCGCGATCAGGCGCATCACATACGGAGCGCAGAAACCGCCCTGACACCGCCCCATGCCGGAGCGGGTACGGCGCTTCACACCATCCACATCGGCGGCCGCGGGATTGCGGTGCAAAGAATCGCGGATTTCCCCTTCGCTGACGGTTTCGCACCGGCAGACGATCCTGCCGTAAGCCGGGTGCTGCTTGATAAACGCGTCTTTTTCCGCATCGCTCATTTTACGGAAAGCATGCGGATCCTCCCGCTCCCCGTTAAAATCGGGATTCGGCTCGGCAGAAAGCCCCATGCCGCGCAGTTGCTCAACCGCATATTTGGCAATCGCCACGCAGGAAGAAAGACCGGGCGAATCAATCGCGGCGATATGCAGAAACCCGTCCACTTTCCCGGAAGGCCGGATGATAAAATCTCCGCCCTGTTCGGAAGCGCGCACTCCGGCGAAAGAGGTGATCACATTGCGGGTATTCACCGCCGGAACGCTCCGCTTGGCAAAAGTTTCTACAAAATCAAGCCCCGCTGGCGTGGTACGGGTGTCCTCCGCTTCCTGCACGACCGAAGCCGTCGGCCCAAGCAGCAGGTTTCCATCCGCCGTGGGAGTGACCAACACCCCTTTGCCGTTTTTGGTGGGCACCTGGAAAATCGTATGCGAAACGGTTTTGCCCTCGGTTTTATCTAACAAGAGGTATTCCCCCGCGCGGGGAATGACAGTATAAAACCGATCGTTCAGCATTTCTGCAATGCGGTCGGCGCTTGTGCCGGCGCAGTTGACCAAAAAACGGGCTTGCACGGTTCGCCCGTCTTTCGCGTGCAGGGTGAAATACTCTTCTTTTTCGATCGAAACAATCTCGAAATTCCGCAAAAGTTCCGCCCCGTTATCCATGGCATTGCCGACAGCGGCAATCGTCAGTTGATAAGGGCAGATGATCCCCGCCGTGGGAACCAGCAGGGCTTTGGTCACTTCCGGAGAAAGGTTCGGCTCCAACGCGCGCGCTTCCTCCCCGGATATCAGCCGCATTTGGGCAATGCCGTTCTGCAAGCCGCGCTCATAAAGCCGTTGCAGGGTATCTTCCTCCGTTTGATCAAAAGCCACCACCAACGAACCGTTTCGGCGGTACGGCACATGCAGTTCCTGCGCCGCTTTGTATAAAAGCGGAACGCCTTCCGCGTTAAGCCGCGCTTTCAAAGTGCCGGGCTCGGGGTCAAACCCGCCGTGAATAATGCCGCTGTTCGCTTTGGAAGCGCCCATGGCCACATCATTTTCTTTTTCGAGAATACAGCAGGAAAGCCGATACCGCGTCAACTCTCTCGCCAACATCCCGCCGGTCACGCCCGCGCCGGCAATCGCGATGTCATATAGCATCTTTTCTTCTCCTTTGTTTTTATATTGCTGCCTATATTTGCCGAACAAACGCTATTTCAAAAATGCCGCCGGCATCCTGCCGCTTGTTCGGTTACATGATAGTATCATTCCAAAAAAAGAGCAAAAAAGCCAAGCGGTTTCTCCAACCGCCAAACTTTTTGCTCTCTGATCACTCCGCAAAACAACTATATTTTCTTTAATCTGATGGGAGTTGAACCCCGTCACGCCAAAGCAGGCAAAATTTTCGCCCCATCATTGCCTCGTCACTTGCAATACGCCAGTATTCCGGCGTTCCTCGTCTTCGACGGGGCGAAAATTTTGCTCTGTTTTGGTTAGGAGAAGTTTGTGCCGCCGCCTTTTTCCACTCCGCGCAGTGTGAATTTGCCGGAAGGCTGTCG
>CACXFE010000143.1 GCA_902766855.1 Oscillospiraceae bacterium
AGAGAAGTTCCGCTAACAGTACCGCGCCGCCCGCGGCACCGCGAAGAGTGTTATGGGAAACGCAAACAAATTTATAATCATACTGTGTATCTTCGCGTAAACGGCCGATCGAAACCGCCATACCGCCTTCTAAATCGCGGCACAGTTTGGTTTGCGGCATATCATCTTCCTGATAATAGTGCAGGAATTGCTTCGGTGCGTGGGGAAGGCCGAGCCGCTGGGGTTCGCCCGCAAACTCCTCCCATGCTTTTAAAATCTCCTCTTTGGAAGGCTTCTTTTGAAAGTCAACGAAAACCGCCGCTAAATGCCCATCGGAAACCGGCACGCGGATACATTGCGCTGTAAATTTCGGGGAATCCGCGGGAACAATGGCGTCGCCTTCAATTTTTCCCCAGATTTTTAAAGGCTCTTTTTCGCTCTTTTCTTCTTCGCCGCCGATATAGGGGATCACATTGTCTACGATTTCCGGCCAACGCGCAAAGGTCTTGCCGGCGCCGGAAATCGCCTGATAGGTGCAAACCAGGCATTTTTCAACCCCGAAGCGAACGAGCGGAAACAGGGCGGGCACATAACTTTGCAACGAGCAGTTGGATTTCACGGCGATAAAGCCGCGCTTGGTTCCAAGCCGTTTCTTTTGCGAGGGAATGATGGCAAGATGATCGGCGTTGATTTCGGGAATGATCATCGGGACATCGGGGGTGAAGCGATGCGCGCTGTTGTTGGAAACCACCGGGCATTCTAATTTTGCGTAGGCTTCTTCAAGGGCTTTGATTTCGTCCTTTTTCATATTGACCGCGCAAAACACAAAATCCACCGAAGAAGCGATTTTTTTCATGTCGCGCTCGGCATCCATCACAACGATATTTTTCAGGTTTTCCGGGATCGGCGCCTGCATGGCCCAGCGGCCGCCGATCGCTTCCTCATATGTTTTATCGGCGGAATTGGCGCTTGCCGCCAAAACCTTTACTTCAAACCACGGATGATCGCAAAGCAGCAGCGCAAAACGCTGACCGACCATCCCCGTAGCGCCGATGATTCCGACTTGATATTTTTTCATTGATACCACGACCCTTTCGCTTCAAAACAAATTCGGACTTGCACTATATCACATTTTGCAATATAATAAGTTCAATCTTATTCAATATAACATTACGGCGAATGTTTGTCAAACTATTTTATGCCAAAAGACAGGGGAAAGTTAGAAAAAATGTTAAAAACCAGCGATTTTTATTATGAATTACCTGAAAACCTGATTGCGCAGACTCCGATTGAGCCGCGTAGCGCCTCTCGCATGATGGTGCTCTCCCGTGAAAGCGGGCAGATCGAGCATCGCCGTTTTTATGAACTTCACGAGTATCTCCGCCCGGGGGATTGCCTTGTGATCAATGATACGCGGGTGTTGCCCGCCAGATTGTACGGTTTGCGTGAGGACACCGGCGCCGTGGTGGAGTTCCTTCTTTTAAAACAGCGCGGGGAGAAAGTGTGGGAATGCCTTGCAGGGCCGGGGAAGAAAGCCAAACCAGGCGGACACTTTCGTTTCAGTGATCGGTTGACCGCCGTGGTGACCGATGTATTGGAAGACGGCAATCGGATTTTACAATTCCACTGTGAGGGATCTTTTTTCGAGCGGTTGGACGAAGTAGGGCAAATGCCTTTGCCGCCGTATATCAAAGAAAAATTAGAGGATCGGGAACGCTATCAGACCGTTTATTCAAAAGTTCCCGGTTCTGCCGCCGCGCCAACGGCGGGATTGCATTTCACGCCGGAACTGCTGGCTTCGCTTGAAGAAGCGGGGATCAAAATTGCCAGGATCACCCTGCATGTGGGATTAGGCACTTTTCGCCCGGTCAAAACAGAAACGATCACGGAACACAAAATGCACACCGAGCATTTCCGCATTTCCGAAGAGGCCGCCGCCTTGATCAATCAAACCAAAGCGACCGGCGGGCGGGTGATATGCGTGGGCACCACTTCCTGCCGGACGGTAGAGAGCGCCGCGGCAAAATACGGCGGCATTTGCGCGTGCGAAGGGGATACGGATATTTTTATCTACCCGGGTTTTGAGTTTCGGTGTATGGATGGATTGATCACCAATTTTCATTTGCCGGAAAGCACGCTGATCATGTTGGTTTCCGCTTTTGCGGGATATGAAAACACCATGCACGCGTATCAGATCGCCGTGCAGGAAAAGTATCGCTTTTTCAGTTTCGGGGATGCCATGCTGATTGTATGATTTTGATTAAACGAAAACCGCCGCACCGATTGGTGCGGCGGTCGTTTCTTATGCGGTCAAATAATACTTCACAAGAGATTGCAATAAGGTATCCCGATCAATCCGGCGGATCAAATTACGCGCATTGTTATGCGTGGTAATATAAGTCGGGTCTTCTGACAGAATATATCCGACGATTTGGTTGATGGGATTATAGCCTTTTTCTTTCAGTGCGTCATAAACCGCCGTCAAGGTATTGCGAATCTGTTGCTCGGTTTGATCGCCGATGGAAAATGTCATCGTTCTGTCATTCATGGAAAACACCTCTTATGATGATACTATGGTTATTGTATACGATTTTTCCGCAAAATTCAAGCATTATTTTCGTAATTCCGCGCCGACTGCTTCTAATTTTGCGATCACCTTGGCAGTGGCGGTTTCGATTTCCTTATCGGAGAGGGTAGCGTTGGCGGAGCGCAGCCAAATACTGTACGCCACGCTTTTCTTGCCGGCGGGGATTTGTTCCCCTTCGTAGACATCGAATAATTCCATGCGTTCCAACAGCCTTCCCGCGCCGCTTGCAATCGCTTTTTCCAACTCTCCGACAGGCAGATCCTTATCGCAGAGCATGGCGAAATCGCGCTCAACCGCGGGGAATTTCGGCAACGGCTTGAATACGGTTTTGCGCTTGTTGATCGCAAGAAGCACATCCAGTTTGATTTCGGCCACATATACGCGCGGCTCGATGCCGTATGCCGCCGCTACGGCGGGATGCACTTCGCCGAGAACAGCCGCCGGCTGATTGTTGGCCTTTACCGCCGCTTGCCGGCCGGGGTGGAGATACGGCTCATGGCTGACTTCATATTGCGTGTGCGCGCCGCACAACTGCATAACGCCTTCCACTAATCCTTTCAGCGTGAAAAAGTCTTCATCTTTCCCGACAACGCCGATGGATAAAGTCGCCAGTTCATCGGGTTGCTCGGCAATCGGGAAGGATTTGGCAATAAAGCGTTTGCTGATTTCAAAATACCGGCCGTCGGTATTTTTCCGGTTGATATTGGTGGCAAGCACCGTGAGCATGGAGGTGGTCAACTGGGTGCGCATGACCGAGTATTCATCCCCAAGCGGGTTGATAATTTTGATTTGCTTGCGGCGGCTGTCATCTTCCGCCAATCGCAGGGTATCGACCGCGCCTGAACCGATAAAGGAGTAGGTGGCGATTTCTCTTGCGCCGGCGCCGCATAAAAAGGCTTTGATTTTGTCGCACTTGACACGCTCGGGCAATTTTTTGCCGCGCACCACTTCGCCGCGCATCGGTTTCCCGATAATGTGATCGTACCCGTAGATCCGCATCACTTCTTCCGCCAGATCGGCTCTGCCCTCCACATCGTCCCGGATAGAGGGGACGCGGCAGGTGAGATGTTTGCCGTTGGCGATGGTCGGCAAGCCCAAACGATTCAGAATGGATACAATGGTATCGTCCGGCACTTCCACGCCGATCAATTCGGTGATTTTATCGGTGGTGACTTCAATGATCCGATCCTCCGGCAAACCTTCATGCAGATCGTAAACGCCTTCGATGATGTCGCCCGCGTCGAGTTCGTCGATCAGTTGCAGGGCGCGATCCATTGCAAAAGCCACATTGTTGATATCCACACCGCGTTCAAAACGGCCGCTTGCTTCCGTGCGGATACCGAGCGAACGCCCGGTATGACGGACATTATCGCGGCGGAATTTTGCGGATTCCAAAAACAAATCGGTGGTATCCGCTTCGATTTCGCTTTCTTTACCGCCCATGATACCGGCAAGGCAGGAGGGGCGCTCGCCGTCTGCGATCACCAGCATGGAGGGATCAAGGTTGTACTGTTTCCCGTCCAATGTGGTGATGCTTTCGCCTTCGGCGGCATTGCGCACGATGATTTGTTTTCCCGCAATATCGTTATAATTGAAGGCGTGCATCGGCTGGCCGGTTTCGAGCATGACAAAATTGGTGATGTCAACAATATTATTGATCGGGCGCATCCCGGAGGCAAGGATGGCTTTTTGCATCCATTCGGGGGATTCTTTGATGCGCAGATTTTTTACCACACGCCCCATATACCGCGGGCAGAGCTCGAAGTTTTTCACCTCTACCCGAATCAGATCGCGGATGTTGCCGCCGGTTGTTTGATACGAAGGAACAGGGGGGTGAAATTCAGTTCCCAACACAACGGCGATTTCTTTCGCCACCCCTAAAAAGCAGTTGCAATCCGGGCGATTAGCGGTGATTTTGAAATCGATCACAGTATCGTCAAGCCCTAATACTTCACAAATATCGGTGCCGGGGGCGGGGGTACCCTTCAAAATCAGGATCCCGTGAACGGATGCGCCTTCGTAATCGCTTTCGGTGATCCCCAATTCTTCGCCGGAGCAAAGCATACCGTTGGAATCAACTCCGCGCAGTTTTCCGGCTACAATGTGGGTGCCGTTCGGCAGAAAACTGTCGTGTAAAGCGGCGGGGACATAGTCGTTTTCATGGATATTCTGCGCGCCGGTCACGATCTGCACCGGCTCTGCCTGTCCGACATCCATCATGCAAATCTGCAAATGGTCGCTGTTTTCGTGCGGGGTGATTTTGAGGATTTTCGCCGCGACCACATTTTGAATATCTTCGCCTTGTTTCTCAATGCTTTCTACTTCAAAACCGGCCATGACCATCCGGTCGCACAATTCTTCAACCGGGACATTGATCCCGACATAGTTTTTCAAATGATTCAATGAAATTTTCATGGTGTCGCCCCTCCTTAAAACTGTTCCAGAAAACGCTGATCGTTTTCAAAAAGCAAGCGAATATCGCTGATCTTATACCGGGTGGTGGTGATGCGGTCGATCCCGATGCCAAAGGCAAAACCGCTGTACTCCTCAGGATCAATGCCGCAGCATTTCAGCACATTCGGATGCACCATGCCGGCGCCTAAAATTTCGATCCAGCCTTCGCCTTTGCAAACGCGGCAGCCTTTTCCGCCGCATTCACTGCAAGAAACATCCACTTCCACAGACGGCTCTGTAAAGGGGAAGAAAGAGGGACGGAAGCGCACTTTGGTGTCACTGCCGTAGATTTCATGGGCAAATTGTTCCAACACGCCTTTCAAATCGCACATGGTGATGCCTTTGTCTACCACCAAGCCTTCCAACTGGTGGAAAACAGGGGAGTGGGTCGCGTCCACTTCGTCGGCACGGAACACGCGCCCCGGGCAGATGACGCGGATAGGGGGCTTTCTGGTTTCCATGGTGCGGATCTGCGCCGCGGAGGTTTGGGTGCGAAGCAATAAATTCTCCGCAAGATAAAAGGTGTCCTGCATATCGCGCGCCGGGTGATCAGCCGGAACATTCAGGCATTCAAAATTATAATGATCGGTTTCCACCTCCGGCCCGTCTACCACATCAAAGCCCATGGATTGGAACAACTCGATCATATCGTTGATGACCGTGTTGATCGGATGAAGACCGCCCACGCTGATTTTTTTGGCGGGCATGGTAATGTCGATCGCTTCGGACTTTAATTTCAGTTCGGTGGCCTTTTTCTGCATTTCGGCCTTTTTATCGGCGATCAAGGCTTCCAGTTTTTGTTTCGCCTCGTTCACCATTTGCCCCATTTGCGGGCGCTCTTCGGGCGAAAGGGAACCCATTTGCTTTAAAATCGCGGTCAATTCACCCTTTTTGCCGAGAAATTTCACCCGCAATTCCTCAATATCATGTTCGGTGGAGGAGGAGTTCAGCGCCTCTCTTGCGGCGGCTTTGATCGCCTCTAATTTTTCTTTCATTCTTACCATTCCTTTTAAAAAAATAAGCCTCGCCCTGTTCAACAGGACGAAGCAAAACAAACTTCGCGGTACCACCCGTATTTTCGCTCAAAGAGCAAACACTCTTGCCGCCTGTAACGGGGCGAACCGTCACCGCCTACTGTGGGTTCAGCAGTGCCGCTAAAAAGGGAACTTCGATGATGACCCGCGATATTTTCGCTTACAGCCGGGGCGAAAACTCTCTGAAAAGGGGCGCACGATCTACTTTTCTTTTATCCTTGCGTTTGAACAGTTTTATCTTATCATTTCCGATCGGAATTGTCAAGTTTTTCTTTTCAGACCGATTGGATGAAAGAAGTGTGGTCGGTTAAAATTTCAATTTCCGGGAAATGCTCACGCAACAGCGCCGCCAGCGGTTCAATCACTACATCTTCGGTATGAAAATGCCCGGCGTCAAACAAAGCAAATCCTACATTCTGCGCTTCTACAAACTGATGATGTTTCACATCCGCCGTGATCAAAGCGTCACAATGATGGGCGATGGCGTCATCCAGATAATCGCCGCCGCTTCCGGAACAGACCATGACGCGGCGGATCGGGCAGGGTGTGGCGACATATTTTACCGCGCCGTTCAATCGGGACCGCAGAAAGCGTGCCAATTCTTCCCCGGTCATGGAAGAGGGCAGCAGCCCGGCGCGGGCGGAAAACCCGTCCCGACAAGGGAGTTTTTCTACCTCGCAAAGCGAAAGCGCCGCACAAAGTTGGTCGTTCACGCCGCCATCCCCCTGATCAAGATTGGTGTGAAAACAGAGGACGGAGATGCCGTGCCGCACCACCTCATAAACCACGCTGCCCGCCGTGACGCTTGAAAGCGGATCAAAAATGACGGGATGGTGGGTAATGATCAATTCACACCCTTCGGCTTTGGCGTGGGAAATGGCCTGTTTTGTGCAATCCAGGGAAACAAGAACTTTGGAAACAGGCGCCTCCCGATCCCCGACCAATAAACCGACATGATCAAAATCACAGGCGTCGGCAAGGGGAAAACGGGCGTTTAAAAAAGCGAAAAAATCTTGTACGATCATGGTTATGCCTTCTTTGCGAAGGAATCTTTCAATGCCACGGTGCGGTTGAAAACCAAATGATCTTCCGTGCTGTCCTGATCCACGCAGAAATAACCTTGCCGCATAAACTGGAAACGCTCGCCGGGGTGTACCGCGGCAAGGGAAGCATCCAGTTTGCAATTTTCAAGCACCGTCAGAGAATCGGGGTTCAGATTGTCCGCAAAGGAGGCAACGCCTTCTTCATCACTGGGATTCGGGACATTGAAAAGCCGATCATACAATCGGACGGAGACGGTGATGCAATGCCGGGCGCTGACCCAGTGCAAGGTGCCTTTGACTTTGCGCCCATCAGGTGTTTCACCGCCGAAACTTTCAGGATCGTAGGTGCAGTGTACCGCGGTGATCTTGCCGTTTTTATCGGTTTCGCAGGAAGCATACCGGATATAATACGCACCTTTCAGCCGCACTTCTTTCTGCGGGCAAAGGCGGAAGTATTTTCCGGGCGGATCCAGCATGAAATCGTCTTCTTCAATATACAGTTCTTTCGAAAAAGTAACGGATCGCTTGCCGAGTTCCGGCTTTGCGGGGTTGATCTCAATTTCGATTTGCTCGCATTTGTCTTCCGGATAGTTATCCAGGATCACTTTCAGCGGGCGAAGCACCGCCATGGCGCGGGCGGCGTTGGCGTTCAAATTGTCCCGCACACAGGATTCCAACAGCGCGTAATCAATGACGCTGTATGCTTTGGAAACACCGATCTTTTCCACAAAATCGCGCACCGCTTCCGCCGGGTAGCCGCGGCGGCGCATTCCGCAAATGGTGGCCATACGCGGATCGTCCCACCCCGATACCAAATGATCGTTTACCAGTTTCAGGCATTTTCTTTTGCTGGTGAGCGTATAGTTTACATTCATACGGGCAAATTCGATCTGCCGCGGAGGATTGGGAATGTCAAGCGCTTCTAAAAACCAATTATAAAGCGGGCGGTGATTTTCAAATTCCAGCGAACACAGGGAGTGCGTTACACCTTCTTTGGCATCACTGAGCGGATGCGCAAAATCGTACATCGGGTAAACGCACCACTTATCGCCCGTGCGGTGATGATGCGCTTTCATGATGCGGTAGATGATCGGATCGCGCATATTCAGATTCGAAGAGGACATATCAATTTTAGCGCGCAAGACCATAGCGCCGTTTTCAAACTCGCCATCGGTCATACGGGCAAATAAATCTTTGGTTTCCGCAATCGGGCGATCACGATACGGGCTGTTCTGCCCGGGCTCGGTCAGGGTGCCGCGCATTTCGCGGATCTCATCCGGCGTGGATTCATCAATATATGCCAAACCCTTGTCGATCAGTTTTAAAGCGCATTCGTAGATAAAATCAAAGTAATCCGAAGCATAATAGACATGATCCCAGTGAAAACCGAGCCATGCAATATCCTCTTTGATCGCGTCCACATACTCGACATCTTCTTTGGTGGGGTTAGTATCATCCAACCGCAGATTGCATTTGCCGCCGTATTTTTCCGCTGTGGCAAAATCAATGCAAATCGCTTTTGCGTGGCCGATGTGAAGGTATCCGTTCGGCTCGGGCGGGAAGCGGGTTTGCACATGATCGTACACGCCTTCCGCTAAATCTTCGTCAATAAAATCGTGAATAAAGTTAGAAGAAGCAACCACTTCTTCGTTTTCAATCAGTTCCGGCATGAAAACAACTCCCATCATAAAAGGCTGATCGCCCGATCGATCCGGGCAAGGCATTTTTCTTTGCCCAATACCTGCATAATGCTGCAAAGATCAGGCGTATTGCGCCGCCCTGTGACAGCGATGCGCAACACGGTGCTTAAATCCCCGGCATGGCCGCGATAGGCGGCGGGATCGGCTTTATATTGCTTGGTTTCGGCGGCAAAGCCGAGCGAAGGGGCAAGTTCTTTGATCCGTTCAAACCACTGCTGGCGGTCGTCATCAGGTGAGTAAACGGCGCGATAACGCTC
>CACXFE010000144.1 GCA_902766855.1 Oscillospiraceae bacterium
GATAAATGCACTAACAATATACAGCGCTTTCTTTGAAGTATTCGGCACTGCTTCAACCGCATAATACGATTTTTCACCGACTGTTTTTTCATATAAAACTGTTTTGAACGGTTCCGTTCTTGAACGAAACATCGTCTTCTTTTTTGCCTCGGGCGATTTATCCCTTTAACGCTTTATCTGTTTAAACCAAAAAAGAAATCAAATTTCGTGAAAAAGGGAGAAAATGCGGCGGCGCCCCTTGTTTCCACTTGACACGGGCGGGAAAAAGTGCGATAGTAAAGATAGTTTATGAAGAAACAGACCGCAGTTGATGCGGTTTTTTAACGGAGGAATTCAGCATGCCTATCACAGAGTTATTAAGCCGGAACGCCACTTATTTTAAAGATGATATTGCTTTGGTGGAAATCAACCCCGAAGTCAAGAATGTTCCGTATGTTACATGGAGGGAATATTCCCTGATCGAATCCGGGCGCGGCGGCGCTTTTCGCAAGCAGATCACCTGGGGCGAATTTGATGTGAAAGCCAATCGGTTTGCCAATCTTCTGCTGACGCGCGGCATCAAAAAAGGCGATAAAGTTGCCATTTTATTGATGAACTGCCTGGATTGGCTGCCGATTTATTTCGGGATCCTCAAAGCGGGGGCGCTTGCGGTGCCGCTCAACTTCCGCTACACGGCGGAAGAAATTTGTTACTGCCTCGATAAAGCCGATGCCGACGCGCTGGTGTTCGGCCCCGAATTTACCGGCAGAATTGAGGAAATCTTAGGCAGAAACCCCCGTGTGAAAAACATCTTTTATGTGGGGGAAGATTGCCCCACTTTTGCCGACAGTTATGAAAAACTGATCGAATACTGCTCTTCTCACGCGCCCGGCGTTTATCTGACCGACGAGGACGACGGCGCCATCTACTTCTCCTCCGGCACCACCGGCTTTCCGAAAGCGATCCTGCACTCTCACCGCAGCCTTGTGCATGCGGCGGATGTGGAGCAGGCGCACCACGGGCAGACCAAAGACGATGTGTTTCTTTGCATCCCGCCGCTGTATCATACCGGCGCGAAAATGCACTGGTTCGGCAGTTTGAAATCCGCCGGGAAAGCGGTGATTCTCCGGGCGGCAAGCCCCGAATGGATCATCCGCACGGTCAGCGAGGAGCGCTGCACCATCGTGTGGTTACTGGTGCCGTGGGCGCAGGATATTTTAGACGCGATCGACAGTGGAAAAATCTCCCTCCATGATTATGAACTTGATCAATGGCGCCTGATGCACATCGGCGCACAGCCGGTGCCGCCCACCTTGATCAAGCGGTGGAAAACGGTTTTCCCCCATCACGATTATGATACCAACTACGGGTTAAGTGAATCCATCGGCCCCGGCTGCGTGCATTTGGGGATCGAGAACACCCACAAGGTCGGCGCGATCGGGATCGCGGGGTACAAATGGCAGGTCAAACTGGTGGATGAAAACCGCCGGGAAATCACCTCGGGCGTGGGAGAACTTGCCGTGAAAGGCCCGGGCGTGATGAAATGCTATTATAAAGACGCGAAAGCCACCGCCGAAGTCCTCGATGAGGAAGGCTGGCTTTACACCGGCGACATGGCGGAACGGGATCGCGACGGTTTTATTTATCTGGTTGACCGTAAAAAAGATGTGATCATCACCGGCGGGGAAAATATTTACCCCGTACAGATCGAAGATTTCCTCCGTGCGAATGACGCGATCAAAGATGTTGCCGTGATCGGCCTGCCGGACAGGCGCCTCGGGGAAATCACCGCGGCGATCATTGAAGTGAAAGAGGGCGCGGCGCTGACTGAACAGGAAGTAAACGATTTCTGCATGGCGCTCCCCCGTTACAAACGCCCGCGCAAGGTGATTTTTGCCAAGATCCCGCGCAATCCCACCGGCAAGATCGAAAAGCCGTTGCTTCGCAAAACCTATTGCGGCGAAAGCGTGGTTGCCCAACAAAACGAGATCGACCTGCAAAAACTGCAATAATCGGAAGGAGTTTTTCCCATGTTATTAAAATGCTTAATGTTGGTTTTGTTCTTCGGCGTGATGATCGGGGTGGGCGTATACTGCCGCCGCCACGCGACCGATGTGAACGGCTTCGTATTAGGCGGGCGAAGCGTCGGCCCGTGGTTGACCGCGTTTGCCTACGGCACCTCTTATTTTTCCGCCGTGATTTTCATCGGGTATGCCGGGCAATTCGGCTGGAAATTCGGCATTGCCTCCACCTGGATCGGGCTTGGAAACGCCATCATCGGCTCTTTTCTCGCTTGGGCGGTGCTTGGCCGCAGAACGCGGATCATGACGCAGCACCTCGCCTCCTCCACCATGCCGGAATTTTTCGGCAGGCGCTTTGACAGCAAGCCTTTGAAAATTTGTGCGTCGATCATCGTTTTTATTTTTCTGATCCCCTATACCGCCTCCCTTTATAACGGGCTTTCCCGCCTGTTTGAGATGGCGTTCGGCATTCCGTATGTCTGGTGCATTTTAGCCATGTCGGTTTTGACCGGCGTGTATGTGATCGCGGGCGGCTATATGGCAACGGCGATCAACGATTTCATTCAAGGCATCATCATGCTGATCGGGATCGTGGCGGTGATCGCGGCGGTTCTCCAAAGTCAGGGCGGTTTTATGGCGGCGCTGGCGGGGCTTTCCGCCGTGACCGATGAATCGGTTTCTTCCATGCCGGGTGCTTTCAACTCGTTCTTCGGGCCGGATCCGCTCGGGCTTCTCGGGGTGGTGATCCTTACTTCCCTCGGCACCTGGGGATTGCCGCAAATGGTACAAAAGTTTTACGCCATCAAGCATGAGCGGGATATTCGCAAAGGCACCATCATTTCCACCCTGTTTGCCATTGTGGTGGCGGGCGGATGCTATTTCCTCGGCGGTTTCGGCCGGTTGTTTGATGTGGATGTGGCCGCCGTCGGGTTTGATGCGATCATTCCCACGATGCTCTCCAACCTGCCCGATCTGCTGATCGCCATTGTGGTGATTTTGGTGCTTTCCGCCTCGATGTCCACCTTGTCTTCTCTGGTGATCGCATCTTCCTCCACCCTCACGATCGACCTGCTGAAAGACAATGTGATCAAAAAAATGACCGAGAAAAAGCAGGTCTTCATCATCCGAATTTTTGTGGTGGTGTTTATTGCGATTTCGGCGTTGATTGCCATTTATCAAACGCAAAGCCAAAACGAATCGGTCAAATTCATCGCCCAGTTGATGGGGGTTTCCTGGGGCGCTTTGGCGGGCGCGTTTCTGGCGCCGTTCCTTTACAGTTTGTACTGGAAAAAGACCACCAAACTGGCCTGTTTGATCAACTTTATTTTCGGTGCGGGGCTGATGTTGTGCAACCTCTTTGCGCGGGCTTCTTTCCCGGCGCTGCTGCAATCCCCGATCAACTGCGGCGCTTTCACCATGCTGGCGGGATTGATCATTGTGCCGGTGGTGAGCCTCCTCTCCCCCAAACCTGCCAAAGAACTGGTGGAGAACGCTTTCGCCTGCTACGAGAAAAAGGTTCCCGCCGCACAGAAAAACTCTTTGGATTAAAACAAACCGATCAAAAAGCGGCAGAGGTTTCTCTGCCGCTTCCATTCAGCAAAAGCCGAATCAACTGCTTTGCGCCGTTTTCGGCGCCGTTTTTGTTTTTCCGGCGACAAGTGCGTCGGAAAAACTCCTTAGTAGCGAAAACCGCTTTTTGGCGGTTTTCAAGGGCACAGGGTGGTATTGGCGGGGATAGAGTGCAGGCCGAAAATTGTTGATTTTCGAGCGAGCGGCATCCCCGTCCAAGAGAGGGCGACTTTGTCGCCACTCTCAAAAAGCCTTCCCCAATGAAGAGGAAGGCTGTGTTGCGTACAGGGTTTATTCGGAGAAAAGCGGGGTGGAAAGATAACGGTCGCCGGTGTCCGGCAGAATGACTACAATATTTTTCCCTTCATTTTCGGGGCGTTGAGCCAAC
>CACXFE010000145.1 GCA_902766855.1 Oscillospiraceae bacterium
ACATTCCCATTACAAGCCGACGGGGGATCAGCCTGAGGCGATCGAAAAATTAGTGAAAGGCATCGAAAACGGCGACAGGGAGCAGGTTTTGCTTGGTGTTACGGGGTCGGGAAAAACCTTCACCATGGCGAATATTATCGAGCGGGTAAACCGCCCGACATTAGTTCTCGCCCACAACAAAACTCTCGCCGCACAACTTTGCAGTGAGTTCAGAGAATTTTTCCCTGAGAATGCGGTGGAATACTTTGTTTCCTACTACGATTATTATCAGCCGGAAGCCTATATTCCCGGCAGCGACACCTATATCGAAAAAGATTCGGCTATCAACGATGAAATTGATAAACTCCGCCATTCCGCTACCTGTGCGTTGGCGGAACGCCGGGATGTCATCATTGTGGCAAGTGTTTCCTGCATCTATTCGCTCGGGGACCCGATCGATTATAAAAGCATGGTGATTTCGCTTCGCACGGGGATGCAGAAAGACCGGGATGAACTGATCGCCAAACTGGTGGATTTGCAATATGAACGGAACGATGTCAATTTTGTACGCAATAAATTTCGCGTGCGGGGGGATACGGTGGAAATTTTTCCCGCGAACGCTTATGAAAACGCTTTGCGGGTGGAATTTTTCGGGGATGAGATCGACCGTATTACCGAGATCAATACCGTAACGGGTGAAGTGAAGGCGGTTCTTTCGCACGCGGCGATTTACCCCGCATCGCACTATATCGTACCGCAGGATAAAATGCGGGACGCCCTCAATGACATCCGGGAGGAAATGGAAGAACGCGTTAAGTTTTTCACGGAAAACGGGCAACTGATCGAGGCACAGCGCATTCGCCAACGCACCGAATATGATATGGAAATGTTGGCGGAAATCGGCACCTGCAAGGGTGTGGAAAACTATTCGCGCGTGCTTTCCCGCAGAAAACCGGGCAGTGTGCCTTCCACATTGCTTGATTATTTTCCGGATGATTTTCTCCTGTTTGTGGATGAATCCCATGTCACGCTGCCGCAGGTGCGGGGCATGTACGGCGGGGACCGCGCCCGCAAAGAAAACTTGGTGCAATACGGGTTTCGGTTGCCTTCTGCTTTTGATAACCGGCCGCTGAATTTTGAAGAATTTTACCGGCATGTGCATCAGGCGGTTTTTGTTTCGGCAACGCCGGGGGATTTCGAGAAGGATCACGCCGCGCAGATCGTAGAACAGGTGATCCGCCCGACCGGGTTATTGGATCCGCGCATCTCGGTGCGCCCCACGGAAGGGCAAATTGATGATCTCGTGTCTGAAATCAATCTGCGCACCGCCAAAGATGAGCGGGTTTTGATCACGACTTTAACGAAAAAAATGGCCGAAGACCTGACCGAGTACCTCAATGATCTCGGAATCAAAGTGCGGTATATGCACTATGATATTGATACGATGGAGCGCATGGAAATTATCCGTGATCTGCGGCTTCATGAATTTGATGTGCTGGTGGGCATCAATTTGCTGCGGGAAGGGTTGGATATTCCCGAAGTGTCTTTGGTGGCGATATTAGATGCCGATAAGGAAGGCTTTTTGCGAAGCGAAACTTCTTTGGTGCAAACGATAGGGCGCGCCGCGCGGAACGCGGATGGCGAAGTGATCATGTATGCGGATGAGGTTACGCCTTCCATGGAGCGGGCGATCACCGAAACCGAGCGCCGCCGCGCGATCCAAAACCGCTATAATCAAGAGCATGGGATCACGCCCAAAACCGTGATCAAAGATGTTCGGGATATTATTGAGATCGGCACCAAGGTGAAAAATGAAAAACCAATCTCACGCATGTCCAAAATCGAACGCGAGGCGGAGATCAAGCGCCTGACCGCCGAAATGAAACAGGCCGCTAAAATTCTGGAATTTGAACACGCCGCGTTTCTGCGGGATAAAATCAACCGTCTGCGGGCAGGAAAATGAGTGCGGCAGTTTGATTTGCGCGCTTTTGAAAACAAATAAAAAACGCACTTTCCCGAAAAAGGAAAGTGCGTTTTTTTAAAATCGGAATCAATCGTTTTGGTGAATACTGCGTTTGATTTGATAAAGTTTTTCATCCGCTTCGGCAATGATTGCCATTA
>CACXFE010000146.1 GCA_902766855.1 Oscillospiraceae bacterium
TAATTATAAATTTTTCGATAATTTATACCACAACATCTTGTAAAAATTTGACTTTCTCTGTATAATAGTGGTAAATGGGGTAAAATTATTGTTTTGACCAATCTTTCTTCCCCATCTTGCTTTGTTTCACGGTAGGAGGTGCGAAAAATGTCACAAGCAATTCTTTTAAGTGCTGCAAACACAGCCGACATTCCGAATTGGTTTGTCGTTTGCATGGGAATCGGCACGGTTTTTGTAGGACTGATCTGCATTATCATCTTATGCTCGGTCATGAGTCTTTTCTTCCGCAATCGCAAGGAAGAACCGGTACAAAAAATCGCGGCGCCCGCAAGCACGGTGCCGGTGGAAAACCGCCGGGAAATTCTCGCGGCCGTGTGCGCCGCCGCGGCGGAGGATATGGGAACCGATATTTCGGCCATAAAAGTTATTTCGTTTAAAAAAATCTAAACTATACAGTAGGAGTGTTTGATGATGAAAAAATATAAAGTTACCGTAAACGGTACCGCTTACGAAATCACCCTGGAAGAGATGGACGCTGCCGAGGCCGCATCCGCACCCGCAACTGCCGCCGCCCCTGCCCCTTCCGCAGCCGCGCCTGCCGGTGGTGAAACGGTTACCAGCCCCATGCCCGGCACGATTCTTGCGGTAAATATTTCCAATGGTTCCGCCGTTAAAAAAGGCGATGTGATCATGGTATTGGAAGCCATGAAAATGGAAAATGAAATCATGGCTCCGTGTGACGGCACGGTGTCTTCCGTTCAGGTGACCAAAGGCGCCTCGGTAGACAGCGGCGCACTGCTCTGCACGATTGCATAAAGCGGGTGACACACCATGTTGGATAAATTACTTGAATTTTTAAAGAGCACAGGTTTTTACCTGCTGTTCGGGCAGATCGGAGAAAACTGGCCTTCGCTTGTGATGGTCCTCATTTCCCTGCTCCTGCTTTATCTCGGAATCAAAAAACAATTTGAACCGTTGCTGTTAATCGGGATCGCCTTTGGTATGTTGCTGACCAACCTTACCGCGATCACCCCGAGCGACGCGATGTATCATACCGAACTTTGGACGCAGTTTATGGATGAATCCAGTGAGTTTTATCATTCCTACGGGCATATTATGTCCAACGGCGGCCTGCTGGATATTCTGTACATCGGGGTTAAAACCTGCCTGTACCCCTGCTTGATTTTCGTTGGGATCGGTGCGATGACTGATTTTGAACCGCTGATCGCCAATCCGAAATCGTTGCTTTTAGGCGCCGCGGCGCAAGTGGGAATTTTTGCCACCTTCCTCGGCTGTGTTTATATGGCGTTTCCGCAGGAAGCGGCGGCCTCCATCGGCATTATCGGCGGGGCCGACGGCCCGACCGCGATCTACACCACCTCTAAATTATACCCCAATCTTCTCGGGCCGATCGCGGTAGCGGCATATTCCTACATGGCGCTTGTGCCGGTGATCCAGCCGCCGATCATGAAATTGCTGACCACCAAAAAAGAGCGCACGATCGTGATGAAACCCCTGCGCAAGGTTTCCAAAACCGAAAAGATCATTTTCCCGATCGCCGTTACCATTTTTGTGGCATTGTTGGTTCCTTCCGCCACTCCGCTGGTCGGGTGCCTGATGCTCGGGAATCTGTGGAAAGAATCCGGCGTTGCGGAACGGCTTTGCAAGACCGCGCAAAACGAACTGATGAACATTGTCACCATTTTCCTCGGCATCTCGGTAGGTGCTACTGCTACCGCCGAAGCCTTTTTGAATTGGGGTACCCTGAAAATTCTCCTCATGGGAATTGTAGCGTTCGGTCTTGGCACCGCGGGCGGCGTGCTGCTTGCCAAAGTCATGAATCTCTTTACCAAGAATAAAATCAACCCCCTGATCGGTTCCGCCGGGGTTTCGGCTGTTCCGATGGCGGCGCGCGTTTCGCAAAGTGTGGGACAAAAGGAGAATCCCTCTAATTTCCTGTTGATGCACGCAATGGGCCCGAATGTGGCGGGCGTGATCGGTTCTGCGATCGCCGCGGGTGTGCTGATTGCCCTTTTCGGTTGATAGGAGGCAAACCAAATGGAAAACAAACCGTTGTATATTACCGATACGATTTTGCGTGACGCGCACCAATCCCAAGCCGCAACCAGAATGCGGCTGGAAGATATGCTTCCGGCGCTGGAACAGTTGGATAAAATGGGCTACTGGTCGTTGGAATGTTGGGGCGGCGCCACCTTCGATTCCTGTATGCGGTTTTTGAATGAAGACCCGTGGGAGCGCCTGCGCACCTTAAAAAAGCATATGCCCAACACCAAACTGCAAATGCTCTTCCGCGGGCAGAACATTTTAGGATATAAGCATTACGCCGATGATGTGGTAGACAGTTTCGTTGCCAAATCCATTGAAAACGGCATTGATGTGATCCGTATTTTCGACGCATTGAACGACCCGCGCAATTTAGAGCAGGCCGTAAAGAGTTGTAAAAAATACGGCGGCATCTGCGAAACCGCCATGAGTTACACCGTAAGCCCCGTTCACAATGAAGAATACTTTGTGGAATTGGCAAAACGGCTGGAAGCCATGGGCGCCGATGTAATCTGCATCAAGGATATGGCCAATCTGCTTTTGCCGTTTGATGCCTATTCCCTGATCAAAAAACTGAAAGAAAGCGTTCATGTACCGATCCATCTGCATACCCACAACACCACCGGCACCGGCGATATGACCTATCTGATGGCGGCGCAGGCGGGTGTGGATATTGTAGACTGCGCGCTTTCTCCCTTCGCCAACGGCACTTCCAACCCCTCTACCGAGGCGTTGGTAGCCACTTTACAGGGAACCGAACGCGATACGGGGCTTGACCTTACCAAGTTAAGCGAAGCCGCCGCGCATTTCCGCAAAGTGGCAGATAAAATGAAGGCCGACGGCATTCTTGACCCCAAAGTGCTGAATGTTGATACCAAAACCTTGATCTATCAAGTGCCGGGCGGGATGCTTTCCAACCTGCTTTCCCAGTTGAAACAGGCCGGCAAGGAAGACAAGTATTACGATGTGTTGGCAGAGGTGCCGCGTGTACGGAAAGATTTCGGTTATCCCCCGTTGGTCACGCCGACCAGCCAGATCGTCGGTACCCAGGCCGTGATGAATGTGATCGCCGGCGAACGCTATAAAATGGTGCCGAAGGAATCCAAGGCGCTGTTGAAAGGCGAATACGGCGCCCTCCCCGCCCCGGTAAACGAGGAAGTACGCAAAAAAGCGATCGGGGATGACACGGTGATCACCTGCCGCCCCGCGGATTTATTAGAGCCGGAATTGGAAAAATACCGTGCGGAAATGCAGGAAAAGGGCATCGGCAAATCGGAAGAAGATGTGTTGAGTTATGCCCTCTTCCCCCAAGTGGCGGAGAAATTCTTTGCCGTGCGCGACGGGGCCAAAAAACCGGAAGCCGCCCCAAAATCGGACGATTCCGTTCGCACCCTGATCGTACAGGATCTTTCTGAATAAACAAAAGTTGCCGCACTGCTTACGGGCGTGCGGCAACTTTTCTGTATCCGTATCACATAATGGCGCAGAGCGTCAGCATTTCCCTCGCCTTTTCATAAATTTCCCGTGCGCTTTCGGGCGGAAGCGGATTTTGCCCCTTTCCCAGTTCAATGGTAAATCCGGGGCGAGCAAATGTTTCGATAAACCAATCTTTAAATCCGCCGCCCACGGCAAGCCCGGCGGGGTCTTCCGGCCGGTAACCCGAAGCGGTGGCCATGATCTGCGCCATCCGCACGCCCCGTTCAGGCGTTTTTTCGCCGTAACGGTAATAAATCACCTCGCCTTGGGA
>CACXFE010000147.1 GCA_902766855.1 Oscillospiraceae bacterium
GGGTTGGGGGCTTGCTCTAAACACATCACTTCCCACAACAGCATGAACGATTGGATCGCCTCATACAATGTTTCCGCCGGATTTTCAGGCACTTTCCGCAAGGCGGCGATCATCCGCTCCAACTGCTCTTTTCGCTCTCCGCCGGCGGTCTGCATTTGCTTTTGCGCCAATGCCGCGTAGCGGTGCGCCAGCATCACGGTGCTTTCCAGCGTTTTTTTCATGGCTTCATAATGATCCCGCTTTTCTTCATCCCGCTCGGCGGAAATCTTCTCTTCCAGTTGCACTATGACCGCGCGCAACCCCTTTGCCAGCACCGGGCGGAAATCCGGGATAACATGTCCCGTCACCTGCTCAATAAAATATACCACTTCCGCCGTTTCATTTTCATATGTGTCGTACACTTCGGTCAAAGCACGCACATAGTCGCTCTGCCGGGTAAAGGTTTTGACGCGCTCAATCCGTTCGGCGGGAAATTCTTCATTCGGTTCAATATCCGCAAAAATCGCCGTGGGATCGCAGTATCCCGAAAAGGTTTCCACCCGGAACGAAGGATTGATCAAGGCATAACTGCGGGAAAACGCGTCCGACTGACTGCCCGCGAAAATCGCATGTTCACTGATCGAAAGCGGAAGTTCGCGCAGAATGGCATTCAGTTCTTCGGCGGCTTTTCTCTCGCGGGAAAGCCCGGCAAAATCCGCCGCGTGGTTGCAAACGATCTCTCTGGCTAAAAACCAACCATCCAAGCGTTTTTTGGCTTTTTCCTCCCGGTACAGTTTTTTGGCCATTTCGGTCATGATTCGGCTGTTATACTTCATGTGAAATCATCCTTCCCTATTTTCGTTTTTATGTTCGAACAACTTGAAAGCCGCTGTCAAGCAACCTTTTTTCCAACTGTTTGCGCGTTTCCTCGCTCACAAACGCATCCCGCACGGTATACTCTTTTCCGAGTTGCCGCCACTTTTCTTTGCCGTACTCATGATAGAGCAGCAGTTCAATCCGCGCGGATTGCGCACCGATCGCCCGGAACAGTTCCGCAAAATGCACGCCGTCATCTTCCCCGGCGTTGAAACCGCCGATCAGCGGTATGCGGATCAACAAATCGGGGTGCTGTTTTGCCGCCGCCGCCAAATTGGCAAGGATTTGCTCATTCCCAAGCCCGGTCACTTCCCGGTGGATCGCACTGTCATAATGCTTGCAATCCATGATCAATTCGTCCACCAGCGGGAATATTTCCGGCAGCCGGGGGGAAGTGCCGTTGGTTTCGATCGCCGTGCCGATGTTCCGCTCGCGCAATCGCGCCAGTGCTTCTTTCAGCGCATCAAACCGGCAGGTGCATTCCCCGCCCGTGAAGGTAACGCCGCCGCCGTCAAAAAACAAGGGTTTCGACCGCACCGCTTCCTCCACCAATTCCTCTGCGGAGATGCGGCCGGTTTCCGAAAAATCCATTCCCTCCGGGTTGGAACACCAGGGGCAATGCAAATTACAGCCGCGTATATGATAAATCAAGCGATTTCCCCGCCCGTCCTGCGCGTAATTGAACCCTTTTTGAAACACAACTAAATCCATACGGTTCCTCTTTTAATTTATAGTATAAACTAATTATAGTCGAATCCCTTTCCGAAGTCAAGCACGATTTTTTCTTGATCAGCCTCTCCGCTCTTCGCGGAATTATTTTGACAAAAGAAAGGCTTTATGGTATACTGATTATATATATTGTTTTTTGGGAGTACAAGATGAATTGGACTGAAATTACCGTGCGCGTGCCGCTTTCTTTTTCGGAGGAAGCCGCCGCGATCGCAAATATGACCGTGCCATACGGCATTTACATTGAAGATTATTCCGATTTGGAAGAACAGGCGGAAGAAATTGCCCATATTGACCTGATCGATGAAGACCTGATCGCCAAAGACCGGGAGCATGCCGTGATCCACCTTTATATTTCGGAGTGCGACAATGCCGCGGAAGCGCTTGCTTTTTTGACCGAGCGGTTAACAGCGGCGGGGATTCCGTATGAAACCGGCTCTGTCGGGGTGAACGACGCGGATTGGAGCGAAAACTGGAAAAAATATTTTCACGCCATGGAAATCGGGCGGCGACTTGCCGTGGTGCCGAGTTGGGAGCCTTATGAAAACAAGGAAAACCGCCTGCTTTTACACATTGATCCCGGGGCGGCGTTCGGCACGGGTACTCACGCCACCACTTCTCTTTGCCTTGCGTTTCTGGATGAAGCCATCCTCCCGGGCAATGAAGTATTGGATATTGGGTGCGGCAGCGGCATTTTAGCCATTGCTTCGGTGTTGTTAGGCGCAAAACAGGCGCTCGGGGTGGATATTGACGCACAATCGGTCAAAACCGCCAAAGAAAACGCCGCGATCAATCACCTCTCCGGCAAAACCGATTTTATCGTGGGCGATCTTGCCGAAAAAGTAACGGGAAAATACGATGTAATTTGTGCGAACATCGTGGCGGATGTGGTGATCAAACTGCTGGCCACGGTCAAACGATATATGAAAGACGGGGGGATTTTGCTGGTATCGGGCATTATTGATTCCCGCGAAAACGATGTGCTGGCCGCCGCCGATCGGTACGGTTTTACCGTGGCGGAAACCCGGAAAAAAGAAAACTGGTGCGCATTGAAATTGACGAAGGGAAATGAGTGAAATGTTAGAATTTGAAGAATGCAAACTGCGCCTGCAAGGAAACGAGCAGGAACTGCGGGATTTAAAAGACGCCCTCGGATATGATCGATTAAAACGCGAAATCGAAGAATTGGAAACCAAAGCAGCGGCACCCGGGTTTTGGGATGATTTGGAAAATTCCCAAAAAATTTTACAGAAAACCGGCAAACTGAAAAACACGGTGGAATCGTACGATCGGCTTTGCGCCGCGTATGACGATTTGCTGGTACTGATTGAAATGGGCGATGAAGAAGAGGATCTTTCCCTGATCGGGGAAATCACCGAGTCCATTGACGCGTTTGAAAAAGACCTCGCTTCCCAACGCCTGCAAACTTTGCTGACCGGGGAATACGATCGCAACAACGCCTTGCTGACCTTCCATGCCGGCGCGGGCGGCACCGAGGCGATGGATTGGGTTTCCATGCTGGTGCGGATGTATACCCGTTGGAGCGAGCGGCACGGTTTCAAGGTGGAACTGCTGGACTTTCTGGACGGGGATGAAGCCGGCCTCAAAAGCGCCACTTTGCGGATCGAAGGGGAAAACGCTTACGGTTATCTGCGCAGTGAATCGGGCGTTCACAGGTTGGTACGGGTTTCTCCGTTTGATGCTTCGGGCAGGCGGCACACCTCATTTGCTTCTCTTGAAGTAATGCCTGAAATCAGCGATGAAAACGATGATATTGAGATTCGGGAAGAAGATATTAAAATGGATGTTTTTCTCTCTTCCGGCGCGGGCGGCCAGCATATCAACAAAACTTCTTCCGCGGTGCGGCTCACCCACCTTCCCACCGGGATCGTGGTGGCCTGCCAAAATGAACGAAGCCAGTTTCAAAACCGCGATCAGGCCATGAAAATGTTAAAATCCAAATTGTTGGAAATCAAAGAACGCGAACATCTGGAAAAAATCGAAGACATCAAAGGCGTTCAAAAGGAAATCGCTTGGGGCTCGCAAATCCGTTCCTATGTGTTTATGCCCTATACCCTGGTAAAAGATCACCGTACCGGCGCGGAATCGGGCAATATCGGCGCGGTAATGGACGGGGATCTGGACGGCTTTATCAACGCCTATCTCAAAGCCTCTTCCAAAGGCGAACTGCAAAACGATCAATAAAAGGTATCCGCGTGAAACATCACGCAAAAAACAGGAAAATATGGTGATTACAATGAAAAAATTTCTTGCTCTGCTTCTTGCCGCACTTCTGCTCACCGCCCTGCTTGGCGGATGCGGAAAACAGAAGGCTGACCGGATCCTTTATCAGTCTGATCTGAAAAAATATGTCACCTTGGGAGAGTATAAGGGGCTTACGGTCGATACAAAATCAGACGAATTTCAAAGTGTGTACGAGGAGATTCTTTCTTCCGATGTGTCGGCGCACAATCTGTATGTCAAAAAAACGGAAGGCACCGTGCAGGAAGGCGATACCGCCAATATTGATTATGAGGGGAAAAAGGACGGTGTGGCGTTCGCAGGAGGCACCGCGCAAGGGTATGATCTCACCATCGGTTCCAACCAGTTTATCCCCGGTTTTGAAAGCGGGCTGATCGGGAAAGAAATCGGCAGTACGGTCGATTTAAACCTCACCTTCCCCGAAAGTTACAGCAGTGCGGAACTGGCAGGTCAAGCAGTGGTTTTCACCGTCAAGATCAATTATGTTACCACCACAGAGGCGCGCAAACCCGAAGAGTATTACAGCGAACTGGATTTCAGCACGGCGGAGGATTACCAAAAGGATGTGCGTGAACGCGCCGTTAAGCAATTTTTAAGCGACGCCGTGATCAAAAACGCCAAAGTGAAAGAATACCCGGAAAAAGACCTGGACATTCTGTATACCGCCTATAAAAACAGGGTGGAGCAAAATATCAAACAAAATACCGGCAGCGATCTTGCCGCCTATTTGCAATACGCAGGGCAGACCGAGGAATCCTTCAAAAATGATTTGGTCACCAATCAAATCAAGCCCGAAATGGACGAGCAAATGGTACAGTATGCGATTTTAGACCGCGAGAATTTGCCGTTGACCGCCGATGAAATCGACGCCGCCGCGCAAAAATTGGTAGAATCCTACGGCAGCGGCGTCACCAAAGAAATGCTCACCGAATTTTACGGAGAGTATTATTTTGAAGCACTGGCGGTCGGTGACGCCGTGACCGACTACCTGTATCAAAATGCCAAGATCCGATGACCGTTGAAATTCTCCGGCTGGAGCCGCCCGCGCAAGGCGACGCGCGCTCCCTTTCTCAGCGCCAAACCCATGCGGGCAGGCTCTTGCTTGCCAACATGGTCA